>NZ_JBHVJC010000019.1:0-81891 GCF_042799315.1 Streptomyces sp. NPDC057702
CCTCACAGTTATAAGCGTTGTGGTTATAGCGGTGGTGGGTAGTTATTTGTTTAAACAGCCGGTGCCCGCCCCGGCCGCCCCCGCGGCCCCGGGGGGGGTCCGGGGAGCGCCGCGTGGTGGCTGGGCCGCGCGGGGCGGTCAGTCCTCCGTGGTGGCCGACACGGCGGGGGCGGGCTGCTGCTCCGCCGCCGCGGTCTTCTTCGCGGTCGCCTTCTTGGCCGGGGCCTTCTTGGCGGTCGCCTTCTTGGCCGGAGCCTTCTTGGCGGCCGCCTTGCTGGCCGGGGCCTTCTTGGCGGCCGTCTTGCGGGCCGGCTTCGCGTCCGCCTCCGACGCCTGCTCGGCCTCCGGTCCCTGGGCGTCCTCGGCCGCGGGGGCCTCGGTGGCCGGTGCCTTGGCCGCCGCCTTCTTGGTGGCGGTCTTCTTGGCGGTGGCCTTCTTCGCCGGCGCCTTCTTGGCCGCCTTCTTGGCCGGGGCCTTCCTGGCGGCCTTCTTCGCCACCGGAGCGGCCTCGGCCACCGCGTCGGCGGGCTCGGCCTGGACCGGCGCGTCGGGAGCCGCCTGCGGCTCCGGCACCTCGGCCACGGCCGGCTCGGGCTGGGCCGGGGCCTCGGCGGGAGCCGGGGCCTCGGCGGGAGCCGCCGTGTCCGTCGTACCGGACGGGCCGACGACCACCACGGCCGCTTCCGCGTCGGACGGCGAACCGGCCGGCGCGGTGACCTTGCGGGTCGCCCGGCGGCGGGCCCGGGGCGGCGCGACGGGCTCGGCCGTCACGGGCGCCGGCTCCACCGCGGCCTCGGGAGTCACCGGGGCCTCGGGCTCGGCCGGGGCCTGCGCGGCGGCGGCCGGAGCCTCCACCGGCGCCTCGACGACAATCTCCGTCACGGCCGGCGCCTCGGGGGCGGCCGGCTCGGCCTCGACGACCTCGACCGGGCGCGGCGAACCCGCCGGAGCGGACGCCTTGCGGCTCGCGCGGCGGCGGCCCCGTCGCGAGGCGGCCGAACCACGGCCCACCTCGGCGGCGGCCTGCGCCTCCGCAGCGCTGCCGAACCACTCCTCCTCGACCGGCTCGGGCACCGTCGGCTGGGCCGTCGCGGCCGGAGCGATCTCGGCCGGGGCCGACTCGACCGCCGGGCGCTCGGCCGGGGCGTGCTGGTGCTCGTGGTGGTCGGCGCCGCCGCCCTTCTTCTTCTTGCCGCGCTTGCCGCCGCCACCGCCACCGACGGAGGTCGGCTGATCCATGTGGACGAGCACGCCGCGCCCGTTGCAGTGCACGCAGGACTCGGAGAAGGACTCCAACAGCCCCTGTCCGACGCGCTTGCGGGTCATCTGCACCAGACCCAGCGAGGTCACCTCGGCGACCTGGTGCTTCGTCCGGTCCCGGCCCAGGCACTCCAGGAGCCGGCGCAGCACCAGGTCCCGGTTGGACTCCAGCACCATGTCGATGAAGTCGATCACGATGATGCCGCCGAGGTCGCGCAGCCGGAGCTGGCGCACGATCTCCTCGGCCGCCTCCAGGTTGTTCCTGGTGACCGTCTCCTCCAGGTTGCCGCCCTGGCCGGTGAACTTGCCGGTGTTGACGTCGACCACGACCATCGCCTCGGTCCGGTCGATCACCAGCGAGCCGCCGCTGGGCAGCCAGACCTTGCGGTCGAGGGCCTTCATGAGCTGCTCGTCGATGCGGTACGTGGCGAACACGTCCACGTCCGAGGTCCACTTCTGGAGCCGGTCGGCGAGGTCGGGGGCGACGTGCGAGACGTATCCGTGGATGGTCTCCCACGCGCCGTCACCACTGACGATGACCTTGGAGAAGTCCTCGTTGAAGATGTCACGCACGACGCGGACGGTCATGTCCGGCTCGCCGTACAGCAGGGTGGGCGCGTGCGAGCTGCCGCCGCCCTTCGCCTTCTGCTGGATCTCCTCCCACTGCGCCTGGAGGCGGGCGACGTCACGCGTCAGCTCGTCCTCGCTGGCGCCCTCGGCGGCGGTGCGCACGATGACGCCCGCGTCCTCGGGGACGATCTTCTTGAGGATCTGCTTCAGCCGCGCCCGCTCGGTGTCCGGGAGCTTGCGGCTGATGCCGGTCATCGAGCCCTCGGGCACGTACACCAGGTAGCGGCCGGGCAGCGAGACCTGACTGGTCAGGCGGGCGCCCTTGTGGCCGATCGGGTCCTTGGTGACCTGGACCAGGACGGACTGCCCGGACTTGAGCGCGGTCTCGATACGCCGCGGGCCGTGGCCCATGCCCAGCGCCTCGAAGTTGACCTCACCGGCGTACAGGACGGCGTTGCGGCCCTTGCCGATGTCGACGAACGCGGCCTCCATCGACGGCAGCACGTTCTGCACCTTGCCCAGGTACACGTTGCCGACGTAGCTGGTGGCCTGCTCCTTGTTCACGAAGTGCTCGACGAGGACGTTGTCCTCCAGCACGCCGATCTGGGTGCGCTCGCCGCTCTGGCGGACGACCATCACGCGCTCGACGGCCTCGCGGCGCGCCAGGAACTCGGCCTCGGTGATGATCGGCACCCGGCGTCGGCCCTGCTCGCGGCCCTCGCGGCGGCGCTGCTTCTTGGCCTCCAGACGCGTCGAGCCCTTGATGGACTGCACCTCGTCGGAGGGCTCGCTGTCCTTGGCGCGGCGTTCACGCGGCTCGCGGATCTTGACGACCGTGCGCTCCGGGTCGTCCCCACCGGTGGAGTCCGCGCCGTCACCGCTGCGCCGACGCCGACGCCGGCGACGCCGGCTGCTGCTGGAGCCGCCACCGGACCCGTCGTGCTCGCCGTCGTCCGCGTGCTCGCTCTCGTCGGCCTGCTCGGCCTCCTCCGCGTGCTCGGCGTCGGCGGACCGGTCGTCGTGGTCGGCGTGGTCGGCCTGCTCACCGTCGGTGTGCTCGTCGCCGCCCTCGGCGTCCAGCGCCTCGCCCCGACGGCGGCGTCGGCCGCCGCGACGGCGCCGCCGCGAGGGACGGTCGCCGCCCTCGTCGTCGGCGTCCGTGTCGTGCTCCGGCTCGGCGGCGCTCTCGGCGGCCGCGTCCTCGGGCTCCTCGGGCGCGGCGCTCTCGTCGGCTCCGTGCGAGCGGCTCGGCGCCGGGGCCTCGGTCGCGGTCTGCTCGGCGACGGCACGGCGCCGGCGGCGACGCCGGCTGCTGGTGGTGGCCCGCTCGGTGGCGGACTCCTCCGCCTCGTCCTCGTACGCGTCGTCCTGGCGCACCGCGGCGGCAGCGGCGGCGGCAGCGGTCTCGGGCGTCTGGAACATCGGCTCGGCGAA
Source organism: Streptomyces sp. NPDC057702 (assembly GCF_042799315.1). NCBI lineage: Bacteria > Bacillati > Actinomycetota > Actinomycetes > Kitasatosporales > Streptomycetaceae > Streptomyces > Streptomyces sp. NPDC057702. The sequence continues at coordinate 3,265 of NZ_JBHVJC010000019.1, forward strand.
CACCGGTGCCTGGAAGACGGCGGTCGGCGGGCGCACGGCGCGTCGCCGGCCGCGTACCGGCTCCTGTGTGGCGCCGATGTTGCTGGCCTCGGTGGCGGGTCGCGGCTCGGCCGACGCCCGGGGCGCGGCACCCGTCTTGGCGGCGCCGGTGGCGGGCGCGACCATCTCGCTGGCCACCCGCTGGCGGGTACGTCGCGTCACGGGCGCGGGCTCCGCCTCGGGCTGGGGGGCCTCGGCGGCTTCGGCGGCCTCGTGTGCCTCGGCCGCGGCGGCGGTCCTGCGCACCGCGCGACGCCGGGTCCGCGCCTTCGGCGCGCCCTCGGTCTCGGCCGGCTCGGCGGCGGGGGCCGGGGCGGCCTGGTCGGCGGCGCCGTCCTGGGCCGGAGCGCGGTCCGTCGTGGTGGGGGCCTGCTCGGCGGCGGCCTCCTGCGGGGCGCCGGCGGGGGCGGTGGCCTTGCGGGTGGCCCGGCGGCGGGTACGCGCCCGGGGAGCGGACTCCTCCGCGGCGGCCTCGTCCGCACCGGCCTCGACGGCGCTCTCGGCGGCCGGCTGGGGCGCTTCGGCGGTGGCCCGCGCGTCCTCCGGCTCCTCCTCGTCCACGGCGGTCTGCTCCGCCGTGGCGGCGGGCGCCTGCTCGGCGCTCTCCCGCGGGGCGCCGGAGGGCGCGGTGGCCTTGCGGGTGGCCCGGCGACGGGTACGCGCCCGGGGAGCGGACTCCTCGGCCGCGGCCTCGTCCGCACCGGCCTCGACGGCGCTCTCGGCGGCGGCCGGCTGGGGCGCGGCGGCGGGCGCGGCGGTCTCGGTGTCGGCCGCTTCGGTGGCGGGCGGGGCACCGGCGGGGGCGGCGGCCTTGCGGGTGGCCCGGCGACGGGTACGCGCCCGGGGAGCGCCCTCGGCGTCGGCGGTGTCGGTCGGCTCGGCGGTGACCGGGGCCGCCGTGGGCGGCTCCTCGGCGGCTGCGGCGGCGGGCGCGGCGGCCTGCGACGGCGTGCCGCTGGCGGCTGCCGACGGGGCGTCGTCGCTGGTCAGACCGGCCGGCGGGCCGGCGGGCCGGGAGGCGGCGCGGCGTCGGCGACGCGGCGGCAGGGTGCCGCTGGGGCTGTCGCCCAGCGACTCCTCGGCGCCGGAGCGGGCCGGGTCGGCGGCTTCGTGAGTCGCGGCGGATTCGTGGGGCTCAATTGGTTCGAGCATGCGGGCGGTTCTCCCGTCACGCTCCCGGGCGCCGCGCCTGGTTCCGGCCGCGGCACCGCGTGATGTGCGCGGTACCGCCATCCGGGGCGCGGGCGCCGCACGGGAGCTGTTGTCTCGCTCGCCGGGTCCCGTGCTTGGGCACCGGCGAAAGTCTTCTGGTCAGTGCGCCTGCCGCAGTCGGGCGGTTGCCTGTGCAGCGGCGGCGCGTCGACGACCATCCCTAAGCGGGACCTTCCGGCGCTCCCCCGCGAGCGGGCGTTGCCCCCGGCGCGGCGGTGATTCCGGCGGCCGTGGATGAGGCGGCCTGGACTGCCTCGCGGTCGGGTGCGAGCGGATCGGTCACCGTGTTGGACTCCTCATCGAGCAGCCCCTGCGCCAGCCTGGTCACCGCAGCGGGGACCGGCGGCGCCAGGTCGGCCGTGGCGCGGAGACCGGACAGGACGTCGTCGGGTCGCACGGCAGGTGTCACATGCCGAACAACCAGGCGCAGTATCGCACAGCCATCGGCGCCCGGCCTATCGGCCTGACCTGGGAGCGCTTCCAGTCCGACGACCGCGCCCCGGGCGTCGAAGCTGCGCAACCCGTTCTTCGTACGGCGTTGCACCTCTACGGTCTCGGCCGCGAGGAAGGCCGCGACGGCGCTCTCGGCGGCGGCGGTCTCCACCCCGTCCAGGCGCAGTTCCCACACCGACGCCTGAAGCCGGTCGGCCAGCCCCGACGTGCTGGCCTCCACGGCGTCGGTGACGTCGAGGCCGTCCGGCAGCGAGGTGTTGAGCAGCACCCGGACCTGCTCCGGGTCGCGCCGCTCGGCGAGCTGGATCTCCAGGTACTCCGCCTCGCTGCCGGTGCCCGTGGGCGCCGCGTTGGCGTAGGACACCTTGGGATGCGGGGTGAAGCCCGCCGAGTACGCCATGGGCACCTCGGCGCGGCGCAGGGCCCGCTCGAAGGCGCGCTGGAAATCACGGTGGCTGGTGAACCGGAGGCGGCCACGCTTGGTGTAACGCAGTCGGATGCGCTGCACCGCGGGTGCGGGCGGTGGGCCTTCGGGCTGTCGCTTGCCCAGGGTGACGTCTCCTTGCGTAGGGCCGGCCAGGGCGTCAGCCCGCGTTCCGTCGGGGCCACACCGGCTGTCGCCCGCCCAGTGTCGTCCGGTCCGGCGCGCCCCGCCTGTCTGCGGTGGTCAGCGCGCGGACCTCCTCCCCAGGGTACGCGCCGACCGCGTGAGCGGTGCCCGCCGGGGCCGGCTCCTCTTCTTTCCCGGCACCGCGTGACGGTGCGCTGACGCCGCGTACGGAGCGTGTTCGGCGACGGTGTCCCGGGCGACGGTCACCCGGGGTCAGCGTCCGCCGCCGACGGTGGTCGTCCCGGTCAGCGCTCGCTCCCGGGCGCGGGGACGCTCATCACGTCGCACACGAACAACAGCGTGTCCGTCCCCTTGATCCCCGTCGACGGCAGGCCCTTGTCCCCGTACGCCTTCTCCGGGGGCACCGAGATCTCCACGCGGCTGCCGACCCGCTTGCCGACCAGCGCCTCGTCCCAGCCCTTGATCACCGCGCCCACGCCGAGAGTGAACTCGTATGCCTGGCCGCGTCGGTGGGAGGAGTCGACCACGGTGTTCCCGCCCCAGACCTGCATGACGTAGTGGATCGCGGCGCGGCTGCCCTTGTCCGCCGCGCGGCCCTCGCCCTCGATCAGCATCTCGACCACGAGCCCGCGCGGCGGGGCGCCGCTGGTGTCGGCCATCGTCGGTGCCTGGCCGAACCCGGTGCCCGAGACGATCGCGGGCAGCCGCCCCTCGCCACCCACGCTCGGGTCGCGCGTGCCGGGTTCGGTGCTCGGCGCGGTGCTCGCGCCGCCGGCCGACGCCTGGTCACCACCGGTCGCCTCGCCCGGAGTCGGGGTCTTCGTCACCCGCTCCCCCGAGGCGCCCCCGTCTCGCCCCTCGGTCGCCGTACCGCCCCTGGCCGCGCCGCCCCGGCCGTCGCCGAACCCCTGCCACAGGGCGTACCCCCCGCCCCCGACGAGCGCGGCGCCGCCGCCCACGACGGCCGCCAGGACCGCGCGCCGGGAGGCCGGGCGCGTGGCGGGCGGGGCCGACCCGGGCCCCGGCGGGAGCCACGGGGCGGGCGGGGCCGGTGCGGGCAGCGACGGGGGCGGCCCGAAGCCGGGTACGCCGCCGGCGGGGGCGGTGGGCGGCCTGTACGGCGAGGGGCCGGGCGGCGGTGCGGGCGCGGATCCGGGCGGCGCCGTGGACGGGGCCAGGGGCGCCGGTGGGGGTTTCGGGTCGGGCGCGGGCGGGGTGGCGAGCCCCGACGGTAGCCAGCGGCGCTCGCGTACCAGGTCGGGGATCTCGAACTCCGCGCGCAGCCGCGCCACCGTGGGCCGCTGGGACGGCTCCTTGGCCAGGCAGCGCGCCAGCGTCGGGCGCAGCGCGGCGGGCACCCCGGTCAGGTCGGGGTCCTGCTCCACGGTGCGGTAGACCAGCGCGAACAGGTCCCCCTCACCGTACGGGCCCCGCCCGGTGGCCGCGTAGACGAGGGTGGCGCCCAGGGCGTAGACGTCGGTGTGCGCCCCGACGGTCTCACCGCGCAACTGCTCGGGCGCCATGTAGCCGGGGCTGCCCGCGATCTGGCCGGTCTGGGTGATCTGGGTGTGCTCCATGGAGCGGGCTATGCCGAAGTCGATGACGCGCGGGCCGTCGCCGGCGAGCAGCACATTGGACGGCTTGAGGTCGCGATGGGTGAGGCCGACGGCGTGGATGGCCTCCAGGGCGCGGGCGATGCCGGCCAGCAGGGCGCGGAGGGCGTCCTCCGGCAGGGGGCCCCGGTCGGCCACGGCCGTGGTGATCGACACACCGGCGATGTACTCCGTGGCCAGCCAGGGGCGGGGCGCGTGCGGGTCGGCGTCCAGGACGGCGGCGGTGAAGCGGGCGTCGACCCGGCGGGCGGCGTCCACCTCGCGGGCGAAGCGGCGTCGGAACTCCGCGTCGTCGGCCCACTCGGCGCGCGCCACCTTGACGGCGGCGTCGCGCCCGGTGGCGGTGCGGCCCAGGAAGACCTCTCCCATGCCGCCGCTCCCCAGTCGCCCGCGCAGCGCGTAGGCGCCTATCGACGGCGGATCGCCCGCCTCCAGCGGCCTCATGTACCGGCCCTCCCCGTAGCCCGGTGGGCGAGCCTACCCACGCCGCGCGGGGCGACACCACGGCCCCGCGGCCGGACCCGCGACCGGCGGGCGCGACGGACGGGGCGCGGCGGACGGGCGACGGGGAGGGTCGTCGGCCCGGCTGCCGGAGCCCGGGCCGGCGACGCGCGCGGCGTGGCCGGGCCGGGGGCGCGGGCCCGGACGGGGCTGTGCCGGCCCGGGGAGGTGCGGGCCCTCCCCGGGCCCGGCGGGGCGCGGTTACGCCCCGGGGGCGCCGACGACGGTCAGCGGCAGCAGCTTCTTGCCCGTGGGGCCGATCTGGATGCTGGTGTCCATCTGCGGGCACACGCCGCAGTCGAAGCACGGCGTCCAGCGGCAGTCCTCGACCTCGGTCTCGTCGAGCGCGTCCTGCCAGTCCTCCCAGAGCCAGTCCTTGTCCAGACCGGAGTCCAGGTGGTCCCAGGGCAGCACCTCCTCGTAGGTGCGCTCACGCGTGGTGTACCAGTCCACGTCCACGCCGAAGGCGGGCAGCGTCTTCTCGGCGCAGCGCATCCAGCGCTCGTACGAGAAGTGCTCGCGCCAGCCGTCGAACCGGCCGCCGTCCTCGAACACCGCGCGGATGACCGCGCCCACGCGCCGGTCGCCGCGCGAGAGCAGGCCCTCGACGATGCCGGGCTTGCCGTCGTGGTAGCGGAAGCCGATGGAGCGGCCGTACTTCTTGTCGCCGCGGATCTTGTCGCGCAGCTTCTCCAGGCGCGCGTCGGTCTCCTCCACGGAGAGCTGCGGCGCCCACTGGAACGGCGTGTGCGGCTTGGGCACGAAGCCGCCGATGGAGACGGTGCAGCGGATGTCGTTGGACTTCGAGACCTCGCGGCCCTTGGCGATCACGTTGATCGCCATGTCGCCGATCTGCAGCACGTCCTCATCGGTCTCGGTGGGCAGCCCGCACATGAAGTACAGCTTCACCTGCCGCCAGCCGTTGCCGTACGCCGTGGCGACGGTTCGGATCAGGTCCTCTTCCGAGACCATCTTGTTGATGACCTTGCGGATGCGCTCCGAGCCGCCCTCGGGCGCGAAGGTCAGGCCCGAGCGGCGGCCGTTGCGGGTCAGCTCGTTGGCCAGGTCGATGTTGAACGCGTCCACCCGGGTCGAGGGCAGCGACAGGCCGATCTTGTCCTCTTCGTACCGGTCGGCCAGCCCCTTGGCGATGTCGCCGATCTCGGTGTGGTCGGCCGAGGACAGCGACAGCAGGCCGACCTCCTCGAAGCCGGTGGCCTTCAGGCCCTTCTCCACCATCTCGCCGATGCCGGTGATGCTGCGCTCGCGCACCGGGCGGGTGATCATGCCCGCCTGGCAGAACCGGCAGCCCCGGGTGCAGCCACGGAAGATCTCGACCGACATCCGCTCGTGCACCGTCTCGGCGAGCGGGACCAGCGGCTGCTTGGGGTAGGGCCACTCGTCCAGGTCCATGACGGTGTGCTTGGACACCCGCCACGGCACGCCGGACCGGTTGGGTACGACGCGGCCGATGCGGCCGTCGGGCAGGTACTCGACGTCGTAGAAGCCGGGCACGTAGACGCCGCCGGTCCGGGCCAGGCGCAGCAGCAGCTCCTCCCGGCCGCCGGGGCGGCCCTCGGCCTTCCAGCCGCGCACGATCTCGGTGATCTCCAGGACGGCCTGCTCGCCGTCGCCGATGACCGCGCAGTCGATGAACTCGGCGATCGGCTCGGGGTTGAACGCCGCGTGCCCGCCGGCGACGACGACCGGGTGGTCCTCGGTGCGTCGCGCGGCCTCCAGCGGGATGCCCGCGAGGTCGAGCGCGGTGAGCATGTTGGTGTAGCCCAGCTCGGTGGAGAAGCTCAGGCCGAAGACGTCGAACGCGCCCACCGGCCGGTGGCTGTCCACGGTGAACTGCGGCACCTGGTGCTCGCGCATCAGCTCTTCGAGGTCGGGCCAGACGCTGTAGGTGCGCTCGGCGAGCACGCCCTCGCGTTCGTTGAGCACCTCGTAGAGGATCATGACGCCCTGGTTGGGGAGGCCGACCTCGTACGCGTCGGGATACATGAGCGCCCAGCGGACGTCACACTCGTCCCACTTCTTGACGGTGGAGTTCAGCTCTCCACCCACGTACTGGATCGGCTTCTGCACATGCGGGAGCAGAGCTTCGAGCTGCGGGAAGACCGATTCGGCAGACATACCCGGAAACCTTTGTGAGCTGACGGGGAGCACGCCCCTTTGCCGACGGCGAGGGACGGGTGACCCTCAAGCCTAACCCGCCCGACAGCACCTCCCCGCCCACCGCCCGCACCGGGCCCGCCCGCCGCGCCCGTCTCCCCCGCCGGCCGGCCGGTCACAGCAGTTCGCGCACCGGCCCCTCGGCGAGGCGGGCCCACAGCTCGGGCAGCTCGCGTTCGCGGGCCGCCGCCACCGCCTCCTCGCGCCCGTACAGCAGCCCGAGGGTGAAGGTGCTCTCGCCCGCCGCGTGCGCCCGTAGCGCGATGCCCCGCAGCGCCGCGCGCGCCATGACGCTGTCCTGGTGGTCGCCCAGGAGCCGCTGCACCTCCTGGAGGCGGTCGGCCAGCTCGCGCGCGGCCACCCCGAGGCCCAGTTCGGCGGCCTCGGCGGCGTAGCGGGCGCGCTTGGCCGCCTTGCGCGCGGCGTGCAGCGCGGTGTCGCGCTCGGGGCCCGGGGACAGCGCGAGGGCCTCCTCCACGCGCCGGGCCAGCCGGTCCACCTCGCGCAGTACGGCCGCGCGCACCACCTTGCGCGGCGGCCTGGTCGCGGCCGGGCGCAGCAGCGGTGTGTCGGCGCCCACCCGGGGCGGGTCGGCGCGCAGCCCGTCGAGGGTGGTGAGCAGGGCCAGGTGGCGCGGCCCGTCGAGGACCTCGGTCAGCCGTCGGCGCGCGTCGGCGTGCTGGGCGTGCGACCAGATCCGCAGCCGGGCGCGCACCGGGCCCAGCCGCTGTTCGGCGGGGATCGCGTCCAGAGCGGCCAGCAGGCGTTCGGCCAGCACCTCGCGGTCCCGGTCCACGCCCAACTCGGCGGCCAGCCACCTGAGTTCGGCGCCCACCGGGTCGGTGGCCGACCGGGCCACCACCGTGCGGTAGGAGCGCAGGACGCTGCGCAGGCGGCGCGTGGCCACCCGCATCTGGTGCACGGCGTCGGGCGCCTCGCGGCGGACGGCCGGGTCCAGCGCGACGATGGCCGCGACCTGGCGTCGCACCGCGTCCAGCACCACGTCCCCGGCCCGTGGGTCGGCGGCCGGATCGCCCCCACCCAGCAGCGCGTCGGCGCCCTGCCGGCGGCGGGCCTTCTTCGGCTTCTTCCCGCTGCCGTCGGGGACGGCGCGGCGCTCCTCCCGGTGTGCCTGGGTGGCCGGTGCGAGAGGCTCCGGTGCGGGCTCGGCGGCCGTCGGCGGCGGGGCGGCCGTCTGTTCCAGGGCGCGGGCCAGCTTGGAGGTGGCGCGGGCGGGCCGCAGGCCGAGGGTGGCCAGGTGCGCTTCGACCGCGTCGAGCAGGGTGGTGTCGTGGCCGGTGGCGAGTTCCACCTCGACCTCGCTCCAGTGGACGGGGTCCCCGTCCCGGCCCGCGCGGCGGGCGCTGACCTCGTCGGCGCTGATCTCCGCGAGCGGCTCGCCGGCCGCGTCCAGGAGGTGCCACACCGCGCGTCGGGTGTGCAGGACGACCAGCGGGGCCAGGGGTGCGTCGAGGGTGCGTGAGCGGGTGAGGCCGGCGAGTTCGGGTGGGATCGCGTCGCCGAGCGGGGCCCGGATCTCGTCCCTGACCACGTTCCCGCCGCTGGCGCGCGGGGCGCCCTTGGGGCGTACCGGGAGCTTGAGGTGCCAGCCCTCGTCGGGGCCGCCGGTGCGGCGGCGCAGGGTCACGCCGTCCGCCGCCAGGCGTCGGTCGGCGGTGTCGTAGTAGGTGGCGTCGAGCACGCGGACGCCTCGGTCCGCGACGGAGGCGACGCCGGGCAACTCGGCCAGGGCGGACAGCCCGGCGAGGTCGAGCGGCGCGGCGCCGGACGCCGTCTCGTACTTGCGTTCGATTTCTCGTACGGTACGTGCCATGGCCGCAATGTACGCCCGGGGCCCGACGGGCGGCGAGCAGCCGACGCGCGGGGGTACGTCGCGCGTACGTCGCCGCCCGACGGCCCGCCCTCGCGCCCCCCGTGGCCCACGCCGTCGGGCCGGGGGCGCGGGACGCGCGGGGCAGGTCAGCGCGTGGGCAGGTGGCGGGCGAAGAAGGTGCGCACGAGGTGGCGTACCAACGGCACCGAGCGCGCCGGGTCGATGGGGCCGACCAGCGCCTCGCGCGCTTCGGTGGTCACCAGGCCGGCCGCCCACAACCGTGGGACCAGGGCCGCGTAGTCGGTGAGGGTGCCGTGCGTGGCGCCCTCGATCCGCCGCCAGGTGGCCCGGCCGCCGGAGCGGGCCAGCACCGCCGACCACGAGCGGGCGAACTCCGCGTCCCAGAACCCCCGCGTGCCCACCGACAACAGCGGCCGGTCGGACCCGTCGCGGGCCACGGGAAAGAGCGGACCGGGACGGCCGGGCGCCGGCCCCGGGTGGCTCAGATACCCCTCCAGGTTGACCGCCGCGTCGATACGACGGTCGTCGTACAGCGCCTGCGCCGCCGTGGTGCCGCCCGCCGAGTGCCCGTAGACGCCCACCCGTCTCAGGTCCAGGGCGTCGGCCAGCCCCGGTGGCAGGACGCCGTGCCGGCCGCTGCGCGGGCGCCCGGACGCCAGCTCGGCCAACTGGTCGAGGACCAGGCGCACGTCGGCGATCCGGGTGGCGATCACGGTGGCGAACAGCTCCGGGTCGGTACGCGGATCGCCACGGAGGACCGTCTCGCGGAGCGTGCCGTCCGGGAGTTCGACCTCGCTGGCGTCGCCCGGGTGGTCGATGGTGACCACGACCGACCCGTGGCTGGCGAGTTCCTCCGCCAGGCAGGTGCCCAGGGTGCGCGGGTCGCCGCCGCCCGGGCTGTAGAGCAGCACCGGCCGCCGGCCGGGTCGGGCGGACGCGTTCTGGTGGGCGTGGGTCGTGGTGGCGGCCCAGTCCACACCGGTCGGCGGGAGCCCCGGGTGCAGGCGGGGCGCCCAGGTCGCGAAGGAGGCCGCGGCGCGCGGTGTCATGTGCGGGGCCCGCGCCCTCCCGCGCACGTCGACGGCCGGGTACCAGAGAGTGGCCATCACCTCGCGGGCGAAGCCCGCGCCCAGCCACGGGTCGGCGCGCCGCCCGTCGACCAGGTGCAGCACGCTGACGCCGATCCGGTACGGGCCGGTCGGCGCCGGCAGCCGCAACCGGAACCCGTCCCGCGCCGCGCCACCCTCCCGCGCCCGGCCCCCGGCGCCGCCCACGCGCGTCGCACCCGACGCCGGCTGGGCCCGCGCGGCGCCCGCGCCGGCCAGTGCCAGCCCCGCGCCGAGTGCGACGGAGGCGGCCACCGCGCGCCGGCCCGGCCCGCTACCGCTGGCCGCGCAGCCCGGCTCCGCCCGCACCCCGCCGGCCGGTCGCGCGCCACCGGCCCGCCGCCTCGCCCTCGCCCGCCCCGTACCGTCGTACGCCGCCTCGTTCGCCATGGTGAGCCCGTGCCTTCCGTCGCTGGTCGCCCCGCGCCCCGGCGCGGGCCCCCGCCGGGGGCGCGGGGGCATGACGGGATACTGGCGACCGGCGGGCGGCGCGGGCGATCGTTGTGGCGCTGGCCGAAACGCTGGCGCCGCACCACCGGGGGAAGTAGTGATCCGCGTTCACCTCACCGCCGCCGATCTGGCGCGCGTCCGCTTCGCCCCGCGCCCGGCCCCGCTCCAGGAGCTGAACGCGGCGCTGCTGACGATGGTCCACCCCGGTGGCGCGCTGCGGTACGGGCCCTGGCGAGCGCGGCTGCTGCACCGGCTGCCGGAGGCGACGCTGCCGCTGCGCGACCTGGTTCCCGGCGCGCACGCGCCCGGCTTCCTCGACGTGTTCGCCGACGACCTGCGCGCGGCCCTCGACACCCCGCGCGCCACACCCGTGGCCCGGGTGCGCGCCGAGCTCGCCCGCGTGTACGCCGACCAGCCGGCGCCACCCCCGGCGTGGGTGCGCGACCTGCACCGGGGGGACACCGACGCCTGGCGGGTGCTGCGCCGCGCGCAGCAGGCGGCCTTCGAGACGGTGCTGGGGCCCGTGTGGCCGCTGGTGGCCGACCTGCACCGGGCGGAGTTCGGCCGGCACGCGCTGCTCGCGGCCGAGGCGGGCCTCGACGCGGCGCTGTGCGCCGCCGTGCCCGGATCGACGCTGCGCGCGGGCGTCTGGGAGTTCGCCGCGCCCCGGGAGGCGGACGTACGGCCGGGCGGCCGGGGCCTGACGCTGTTGCCGACCTTCCACTGGCCGGGCGCCCCGCTCGTCGCCGACCTGCCGGACCAGCCGGTGTACGTGACGTATCCGGCCGGGCCGGGGGTCCCACCGTCTCCCGCCGGGGCAAACGGGACGCTGCCCGGGGTGCTCGGCCGCACCCGCTACGAGGCGCTGCTCGTGCTCGCCGACGAGCACACCACCAGCCAACTGGCCCGCCGGCTGCGGGTCAGCAACGCCACCGCCTCCGCGCACGCGGCGGCGTTGCGCGGCGCGGGCCTGGTCACCACGGTCCGCGCCGGCCGCGCCGTGCTGCACCAGCGCACCCCGCTGGCCACCCTCCTGGTGGGCCCGCCCGCCTCGACGGCCCCCCGGGCGCCCCGACGGCCGCCAGCCGGGCCGAACCCGCCCCCGGGTCCGCCCCCGGGCCCCCGGTGAGGGGCCCGGGGCCGCCCCGCCCGCACGCCACCTCCCGCGCCCGCCGTGTCACCCCCCGACCCCGACCCGCCGCGCTGCCCGCACCACGCGCCGGCGCCCCGGAGCGCGTCCGTGGTGGACGGGGCTGCCGGGGCGCCGGGGCGGGCGGGCCTAGGCTGATATGGGCCGCTGCACCTTGATCGACTGGAGCAGGCCGATCGCTATCCAGGCGGCGAACATCGAGGTGCCGCCGTAGGAGACGAAGGGCAGCGGCAGGCCGGTGACCGGCATGATGCCGAGCGTCATGCCGATGTTCTCGAAGGACTGGAAGGCGAACCAGGCGATGATGCCGGCCGCCACGATCGTCCCGTACAGCTCGGGCGCGTCGCGGGCGATGCGGCAGGCGCGCCACAACACGACGCCCACCAGCAGGATGATGAGCCCGCCGCCGAGGAAACCGAGTTCCTCGCCGGCCACCGTGAAGACGAAGTCGGTCTGCTGCTCGGGCACGAACTGCCCGGTGGTCTGGCTGCCCTTGAACAGGCCCGAACCGGTCAGCTGGCCCGAGCCGATGGCGATCCGGGCCTGGTTGGTGTTGTAGCCGACGCCGGCCGGGTCGAGCGCGGGGTTGGCGAACGCGGCGAAGCGGTCGATCTGGTACTGGTCCAGGATGTTGAGCTGCCAGATCAGCACGATGCCCAGCACGCCGGTGCCGATGATGCCGGCGATCCACCGGTTGGAGGCGCCGGAGGCCAGCAGTACCGCCAGCACGATGACGGCCATCACCATCACCGAGCCCAGGTCGGGCATGAGCAGCACGATCGCGACGGGCACGGCCGCGATGGCCAGCGACTGGAGCACGGTGCGGTGGTCGGGGTACTCCCGGTCGCCCGCGTCCACCTTGGCGGCCAGCAGCATCGCCATGCCCAGGATGATGGTGACCTTGGTGAACTCCGAGGGCTGGAGCGAGAAGCCGCCGGGCAGCTGGATCCAGGAGTGCGCGCCGTTGACGGTCGAGCCCAGCGGCGAGAGCACCGCGAGGACCAGGACCACCGAGAGCACGTACAGCACCGGCACCGCGCCGCGCAGGGTGCGGTGCCCCAGCCAGATGGTGGCGATCATCAGCCCCAGGCCGATGCTGGTGTTGAGGGTGTGCCGGAAGAGGAAGGAGTACGGGTCGCCGCCGGTGAGCTCGGTGCGGTTACGGGTGGCGGAGTAGACGAGTATGGCGCCCATCGCGGACAGGGCGAGCGCCGAGAACATCAGCGTCCAGTCCAGCCGGCGCACGATCGAGTCGCGCGCGGTCAGCTTGCCCCAGGTGCCGGGCTCCGGGCTGAACCGGCGTACGGAGAAACCGTCGGAGGCGCTCACTGGCCCCGCCTCCCGGCCGCCGCGAGCGGCGGGGTGAGCGCGCTGGGCGCGGAGAGGGGCCGCTCCCCCGCGTCCAGCGTCGCCACCGGTCGGCGCGGGGGCTCGCCCCCGGCCAACACGGGCGTCGTCTCGACCGGGTCGGCCTTCTTCGGCGGCTTGATCTGCGGGGCCTCGATCGTCCCGTCCTTCTCGATCTTGGGCAGGGTGCGCTGCGGCACGGGCAGCAGCGCCTTCTTCCGGTCGATCTCGCCCTTGGTGTCCACGCCGTACAGCGCGCTGTAGATGTTGCGCACGGCCGGCCCGGAGGCGCCGGAGCCGGTGCCGCCCTGGGAGATCGTCATGACGATCGTGTAGTCCTTGGTGTACGAGGCGAACCACGAGGTCGTCTGCTTGCCGTAGACCTCGGCGGTGCCGGTCTTGGCGTGCATCGGGATCTTGTCCTGCGGCCAGCCGCCGAACCGCCAGGCCGCCGAACCGTTGGTCACCACGCCGGCCAGGGCCTTGTCGACCTTGTCACGGGTGTCGCCGCGCATCGGCAGCCTGCCGTGCGAGGTGGGCTTGATCTCCTTGACCCGCTTGCCGTCGGGGCTGACGACGGCCTTGCCGACGCTGGGGTCGTAGAGCGTGCCGCCGTTGCTGATGGCGCTGTAGATCGTCGCCATCTGTATCGGCGTCACGAGTGTGTCGCCCTGTCCGATGGAGTAGTTGACGCTGTCACCAGCGCGCATGTTCATGCCCTCGGCGCAGTTCTCGCGGGCGATCTGGGTGGCGTAGTCGTTCTTCTTGGACTTGGCCTGCTTGCACCAGACGCTCTTGTTGGCCTCGTAGTAGTCCTTCTTCCACTGCCGGTCCGGGACCCGGCCGGCGACCTCGTTGGGCAGGTCGATGCCGGTCTCCTGGCCGAGGCCGAACTGGTGCGCCGTCCGGTAGAAGTGGTCGCTGGGCTTCTTCTTCGGCTTGTTGCCGCCGTCCTTCTGCCACTGCTTGTACGCCAGGTCGTAGAAGACGGTGTCGCAGGAGACCTCCAGGGCACGGCCGATGTCGATCGGCCCGTACCCCTTGGACTCGAAGTTCTTGAAGACCTGGCCGCCGATGTTGAAGGCGCTGCTGCAGTCGTACTTATTGTCGAAGTCGTAGCCGGCGTTGACCGCGGCGGTCGCGGAGATGACCTTGAAGATCGAGCCGGGCGCGGCCTGGCCCTGGATGGCCCGGTTCAGCAGCGGGTAGTTGGAGTCCTTGCCGGTGAGCCGGTTGTAGTCCTTGCCGGAGATGCCGCCGACCCAGGCGTTGGGGTCGTACGTCGGGTTGGAGGCCATCGAGACGATCCGCCCCGTCTTGGACTCCATGACCACCACGGCGCCCGCGTCCGCCTTGTAGTTGCGGTTGGTGTTGCGGTCGTGCTCCTTGCGGGCCGCCTTCATCGCCTTGTCGAGCTCCTTCTCCGCTATGGCCTGCACGCGGGCGTCGATGCTCGTGACGACGTTGGCGCCGGGCACGGCCCGGTCGCTGTTGGCCTTGCCGATGACGCGGCCGAGGTTGTCCACCTCGTACCGGGTGACGCCGGCCTTGCCGCGCAGCTGGGTGTCGTAGGTGCGCTCCAGGCCCGAGCGGCCGACCTGGTCGGCGCGCAGCAGCGGCGACTCGCTGTCCTCGGCCTTCTTGATCTCCTCGTCGGTGACCGGCGAGAGGTAGCCGAGCACCTGGGCGGTGTTGGCGTCGCCCGGCGCGGCGTAGCGGCGGACGGCGGTGGGCTCGGCGCTGATGCCGGGGAAGTCCTCGGCCCGCTCGCGGATCTGCAGGGCCTGCTGGGTGGTGGCCTCGTCGGTGATCGGGATGGGCTGGTAGGGCGAGCCGTTCCAGCACGGCTGCGGCGTCTTGGCGTCGCACAGCCGCACCTTGTCGGTGACGTCCTTCGGCGCCAGGTCCAGCACCTCGGCCAGCCGGCCGAGCACCGCGGCGCCGTCGTCGGCCATCTTCATCAGCTCGGTGCGGCTGGCGGAGACCACCAGCCGGGTCTGGTTGTCGGCCAGCGGGACGCCACGGGCGTCCAGGATGGAGCCGCGTACGGCGGGCTCGACGACCTGCTGGACGTGGTTGTTGCTGGCCTGGTTGCTGTACTCGTCGCCGTTGCGGATCTGGAGGTACCACAGCCGGCCGCCGAGCGTCAGCAGCAGCGAGAAGACCAGGATCTGAATGGCCACCAGCCGGATCGTGACCCGGGTGGTCCGCCCGGTCTCCGGGATGTTGCTCACCGTGTCCCCCTCTCCGGGCCCGCCGGCCGCCCCGGGCCCCGGTTGTCGTACGAGACCGTCCGCGGGCCCCGCGCGCGCACCTGCCGCCTCACGGTCGCTTGACCCCCTTGATGCGCGCCAGCTTGCCCTTGCCGGGCTTGGCCAGCAGGTCGCTGCGTGGGCTGGCGATCCGGGCGGACCTGCCGAGCCTGATGGTCTTGCCGATCCGCGCCGGCTTGCCCGAGCGGGCCGCCTTGCCCCAGCCACCGGAGCCCGAGCCGCCGCCGGAGCCCGGCGAGAGCCAGCCCAGCGAACGGTCCCGGGTGCCGCCGGAGGAGGTGCCGCCACCGTCGCTGAGCGGGTGGCTCCCGGTCCGCCGCGCCAGCGCCATCACCAGCGGTACGACGAAGGGGGCCAGCAGCAGGTCGTAGAGCGCGGCGGTGAACAGCAGCTTGCCCAGGCCCACGTGCTGGGCCGCGTCGTCACCGACCAGGGTGCCGACGGCCGCGTACAGCAGGGTGGTGCCGATCGCCGCGCCGACGACCACGAGCATCGGGCCGGTGGCCGAACGCAGTTGGCCCTTCTCCGGCTTGGCCAGCCCGGCCAGGTAGCCGATGACACACAGCACCAGCGCGTACCGCCCGGCGGCGTGGTCGGCGGGCGGGGCGAAGTCGACCAGCAGGCCGGCGCCGAAGCCGGTCAGCGCGCCCGCGGTGTGCCCGTAGACCAGGGCGAGCCCGAGGACGACCAGCAGCAGCAGATCGGGCACGGCGCCCGGCAACTGGAGCCGGGCCAACACGGTGACCTGGAGGATCAGGGCGACGACCACCAGGAAGGCGGAGAGGATGATCCGTTTCACTGGGCTGCGCCTCCGGGCGTTGCGTTCCCGCTGGGGGTGACCGTGACGGTGACCGTCGGGGTCGGCTTCTTACGGGGCTTGGGGGGCAGCACCTCGTCACGCGGGTTGACGCGCGGCGGCCTGACCACGATGCCGACGATGTCGAGCTTGGTGAAGCCCACGTACGGGCGGACCTGGACCGTGCGGGTGAGGTCGCCGCGCGAGGGGTCGACGCGGACGACCTCGCCGACCGGGACGCCGGGGACGAACGGCCGGTCGGCGCGGGAGCCGAAGGTGACCATGCGGTCGCCCTTCTTCACCTTGGCCTTGCCGTTGAGGAGTTGCACGCGCAACGACCGGCCGCCCTGGCCGCCCGCGAAGCCGAGTTCGCCGCTCTTCTCCAGTCGGGTGCCGACGGTGAAGTCGGGGTCGTTGGCCAGCAGCACGGTGGCGGTGGACGGACCGACGGTGGTGACGCGGCCGACCAGTCCGTCGCCGTTGATGACGGTCATGTCGCGCGCGATGCCGTCGTTGCTGCCCGCGTCGATGGTGACGGTCCAGGAGAAGCCCTGGGCCGCTCCTATCGCGATGACCTCGGCGCCCTTGATGCCGTACTGGCCGCGGGCCGCGGTTCCCAGCATCTTGTCGAGTTCGGCGGCGCGGGCGCGGTTGCGGTCGTCGCTGCCGAGCTTGTGCTTGAGTGCGGCGTTCTCGCGCTCCAGGTTGCTGATGCGATCGTGTCGCTCGTCCGAGTCCCGCACCGCGGCGATGGCGTTGCCGACCGGGTCGACGGCGGTGGCCACGGTGTCCTCCACCGGACCGAAGACCGTCTGGGCCGCCGTGCGCGGCTTGTCGAGCGGGGAGTCCTCGCCACCGCGGATGTCCACAGTGATCAGTGCGAAGGCGATGGCGACCAGCAGCACCAGTAGCAGCCGGCTCTCTCGGGTGTCCCTCACGTACGGCGGCCGTGCCTTCCTCGTCGGACCGGCCGGTCCAAGGCGGCGGCCGGTCGGGGCGTCCTACCTCGATACGAACGCTGTCCGTGGGGACCGCGTCGTGAGCTTGGTGTGGTCCTCAATACGTACGCGCGGGCGTCCGACGTACGGGGGACGCGGCGCGCGCGGCGCGGCCGGTGATGCTCCGTTGGAGCGACGAACCGGGCTTCCGCGACCATTATGCGGGGGTTTCATCGCGCCGGAACGCGGCTACCCGCGCGGCGTAACGCGTTCACCCCACCGTTGGTTCAGCGTCGCGGCTGGGAGTCGAGCACCTGCTGAAGGGCCTCGAACTCCTCCACGCACTTGCCCGAGCCGAGCGCCACCGAGTCCAGCGGGTCC
The DNA here is from genome assembly GCF_042799315.1 of Streptomyces sp. NPDC057702. NCBI lineage: Bacteria > Bacillati > Actinomycetota > Actinomycetes > Kitasatosporales > Streptomycetaceae > Streptomyces > Streptomyces sp. NPDC057702. Next base: position 20,128 of record NZ_JBHVJC010000019.1, read on the forward strand.
TCGGCGATGTGGATGGGCATGCCCGTCTCGCGGCGCAGCCGCTCGTCGAGCCCGCGCAGCAGCGCGCCGCCGCCGGTGAGCACGATGCCGCGGTCCATGACGTCGCCGGACAGCTCGGGCGGGCACTTGTCCAGGGTGGTCTTGACCGCGTCGACGATCGAGTTGACCGGCTCCTCGATGGCCTTGCGCACCTCGGCGGCGGAGATGACCACCGTCTTGGGCAGCCCGCTGACCAGGTCCCGGCCCCGGATCTCGGTGTGCTCCTCCTGCTCGGACTCGTACGCCGAGCCGATGGTGATCTTGATGCTCTCAGCGGTGCGCTCACCGAGGAGGAGGCTGTACTCCTTCTTGATGTGCTGGATGATCGCGTTGTCGAGCTCGTCGCCCGCCACCCGGATGGACTGGGCCGTGACGATGCCGCCCAGCGAGATCACCGCGACCTCGGTGGTGCCGCCGCCGATGTCCACGACCATGTTGCCGGTGGCCTCGTGCACCGGCAGCCCGGAGCCGATCGCCGCCGCCATCGGCTCCTCGATGATGTGCACCTGGCGGGCACCCGCCTGGGTGGACGCCTCGATGACGGCACGGCGCTCGACGCCGGTGATGCCGCTGGGGACGCAGACCACCACGCGCGGCCGGGCCAGGTAGCGACGCTTGTGGATCTTCAGAATGAAATAGCGGAGCATCCGCTCGGTGATCTCGAAGTCGGCGATGACGCCGTCCTTCAGGGGCCGTACGGCGACGATGTTCCCCGGCGTCCGGCCGATCATCTTCTTGGCTTCCGCGCCGACCGCGAGAATCCCGCCGGTGTTGGTGTTGATCGCCACCACAGACGGCTCGTTGAGGACGATCCCACGGCCTCTGACGTAAACCAGCGTGTTGGCGGTCCCGAGGTCGACAGCCATGTCACGGCCGATGAACGACATGTTGTTCCCCATGAGGATGCGTCTGGCCTTCCCAACTGGAGCGAATGCTTGATTGAGGTCGGCGCGGTGAGTGCGCTTACGAGGCGCGGAAGGTTCCATCGTAGTCTCGCTCGCCACGGTGCAGCGCGATGGCTGCTCCGCCATTGTCGGCGGAACACGGGGGCGTCCCCTACCTATGGGGACGTCGTGTCGCGGTGATGCGTTCCCTCGGACGATGGGCATATGCCAGGGGACAACCGAAAAACTACGATCGCCCCCTGGTCAACCAGGGCTCGCCCGAGTCACTCAGGCGAAGAAACCCGTCAGATATCTATCGTCTCGTCAGGCGAGACCGGTCATCAGACGAGACCGGGAAAGAAAATCTTCATCTCCCGTTCGGCCGACTCCTCGGAGTCGGAGGCGTGGATGAGGTTCTCCCGCACGATGGTGCCGTAGTCGCCCCGGATGCTGCCGGGCGTCGCGGCGATCGGGTCCGTCGGCCCGGCCAGCGTCCGCACTCCCTCGATGACCCGCTCGCCCTCGACCACCAGGGCCACGGCGGGCCCGGAGGTCATGAACTCCATGAGCGGCTCGTAGAAGGGCTTGCCGACGTGCTCGGCGTAGTGCTGCTCCAGCACCGCGCGCTCCAGGGTCCGCAGCTCCAGCGCGGCGATCCGCCAACCCGCCTTGGACTCGACGCGGCCCAGGATCTCGCCCACCAGACCGCGCCTGACCGCGTCGGGCTTGAGAAGGACGAGGGTGCGCTGGCTCATGATCGCGGCTCCTTGCGGATAAGACGGGGATTGGTGCGCCCGAGGCTACAGGGGTCGCGACCGTGCCCCGCACCGGGCCCGTCCATGATCGCCGCCGGCGTCGGCGGGCAGCCGGACCGGTCGTCCGGGCCGCCGCACCGGCCCCCGCGCGAGGTCACCGGCCGCCCCGGGCCCGGCGTCCACCGGCGCCCGGCCACCCGTCACGACGCCGGCCTACGACCGACGCGGGGTCACCGCGCGCCGGGGGCCCGACACTCGGGCGTGCGCCCGCTGCGCACGGGGACGCGCACCGGGCGATCCCCGGCCCCGCGCGACCTACGGCCCACGACCTACGCGGGGTCGGCCGCCGGGCGGGCGGGGCCCGGCCCCTCGGTCGCGCCCGACCCGCCGTCCGTCGCGCTCGCGCCGCCGTCCGTCGCGCCCGAGGCGCCGTCGGTGGCGCGGGCCACCGCCATCTCGCGGGCCGCCTCGTCCATGGCCGCGAAGCGCGCCTTGGCCTCGTCGATGTGCCGGCCGTAGTGGATCGAGGCCCACCACAGGCCCGCGAAGGCCAGCCCCAGGACGAACATCACCGGTACCACGAAGCCGCTCAGCACCAGCCCGATCTGGAGTACCCAGCCGACCTGGAGCGCCCACGGCCAGCGCAGCATCCCCGACAGCAGCACGCACAGGCCCATCGCGACGCCGCTGACCGTCCACACCGTGCCCATGGACAGGTCGGAGAGCTTCATGGCGACCAGACCGGCGAAGCCGATGACGAAGAACTCGCAGATCAGCGTGCTCGCGCACAACGTTCGCAGCGTTCGCATGGCCTTACTCCCTCCCCAGCAGCAGCCGGGCCTCGCCCACGGTGATCACGGAGCCGGTGACCAGCACGCCGGCGCCGGAGAACTCGCCCTCCTCCTCGGCGAGCGTGATCGCCACGTCCAGGGCCTCGTCCAGGCGCGGTTCGACCTGCACCCGGTCGGCGCCGAAGACCTCGACGGCCACGGCCGCCAGCGCGTCCACGTCCATCGCCCGCTCGTGCGCGTACCGCGTCACCACGACCTCGGCGAACAGCGGCTCGAACGCCTCCAACAGTCCGCGCACGTCCTTGCCGGTGCTGGTGGCCACCACACCGATGAGCCGACTGAAGCCGAACGCCTCGGCGACCGCCTCGGCCGCGGCCAACGCGCCCCCGGGGTTGTGCGCCGCGTCCAGCACCACGGTCGGGCTGCGGCGCACCACCTCAAGTCGTCCCGGCGAACTGACGCCGGCGAACGCCGCTCGCACCGTGTCCAGGTCGAGCGGGCGGGCGTGCTGCGAGCCGACGCCGAAGAACGCCTCGACGGCGGCCAGCGCCACGGCCGCGTTGTGCGCCATGTGCGCGCCGTGCAGCGGCAGGAAGACGTCCGGGTACTCCCCGCCGAGGCCGCGCAGCGTCAGGAGCTGACCCCCGACCGCCACCTCCCGGTGCAGCACGCCGAACTCCATGCCCTCCCTGGCCACCGTGGCATCGACCTCGACGGCCCGCTTGAGCAGCACCGACGCGGCGCCCACCGGCTGCTGGGCGAGCACCACCGTGGACCCGGTCGCGCCGTCGGTCGCGTCCCGGCCCTTGATGATCCCCGCCTTCTCGACGGCGATCTCCTCGGGTGTGTTGCCCAGCCGGTCCGTGTGGTCCAGCGAGATCGGGGTGACCACGGCGACCGTGGCGTCGATGACGTTGGTCGCGTCCCAGGTGCCGCCCATGCCGACCTCGACGACCGCGACGTCCACCGGCGCGTCGGCGAACGCCGCGTACGCCATCGTCGTCAGCACCTCGAAGAAGGAGAGCCGGAACTCCTGCCGCGCGTCGGTCATCTCGACGTAGGGCTGGATGTCGCGGTAGGTCTCGACGAACCGCTCGGCCGAGATCGGCGCGCCGTCCAGGCTGATGCGCTCGGTGACCGACTGCACGTGCGGGCTGGTGTACCGCCCCGTGCGCAGCTCGAAGGCGCCGAGCAGCGCCTCGATCATCCGCGCGGTGCTCGTCTTGCCGTTGGTGCCGGTGATGTGGATCGCCGGGTACGCGCGCTGCGGATCGCCGAGGATGTCGAGCACCGCCTTGATGCGCTCCACCGACGGGTCGAGCTTGGTCTCGGCCCAGCGGCCGGCCAGCTCCGTCTCGACCTCGCGCAGCGCGCGGTCCAGCTCGGGGTCCTCCGGCCGGGTCGGCACGCCGTCGCCCTGGGGCGGCCCGGCCTGCGCGCGCAGGGTGCGACTGCCCGCCTCGATCACGGCAAGGTCGGGGTCGCGCTCGGTCTCGGCCTCAATGATCTCGTCGAAGGCGTCGAGCCCGTCGGGCTCGGATTCGTCACTCGGGGGGCGCTCGCTCACGGTGCCCAGTCTACGAGGCGGGTCCGACACCGGGCGCGCCCGGCCACCGGCGCGAGGCGACGGCCGCCGGACATCTCGCGGCACCCCGGCGGCGGCGCGCGGCCCGACGGGAAAGCGGGGAGCGGGCGGCGGGGCGGCGGCGGGAGGACGGCGCGGCACGACACCGCACGCCACGGGGCGGACCCGGCCCGGGTAAGGCCCGGCGCGCGGGCCGCCGGGGCGAGTCCAGCGACGTTCCGTTGTCCTGATAAACATCCGTATCATCCATTTCAGGGGGATCGCCGCGCACGGGTGCGGTCACCCGACGTGCCGACCCGACCGGCCCACGGTGGCGCCGGTGCGGGACGTGGCGTGAGGCCGGGACGAGGGGCAGGTGAGTGCGGGATGACGCGGTCCCCGAGCGACGACGGAGCCCGGCTCGCGGCCCTGTTGCGGGCGCTGCCCGTAGCGGCGCTCTTCGTGGGGGTCGACGGCCGCGTGGTCGGTGCCAACGAGCGGTTCGCGCGGCTGTTCCACCTGTCGGGCCGCGTGGACCTGACCCCCGGTGCCCCGCTCGGCCCGGTCGTCGACGCGGTGGCGGGGCAGTACGCCTCGCCCTACCGCGAGCGCTACGCGTCATCGCGCCCCCAGTTCGGGACGACCGCCCCACCGGACCCGGCCGGCGCGTCCGATCCGGCGGCCGGCCCGGCGGCCGACACCGCGAACGGCGCGGCCGAGTCGCCCCGGCGCGGGCACCGCTCCGCCGAGATCCCGCTCGCCGACGGCCGGGTCGTCCGCCGCCGGTTGGAGCCGCTCCGGCACCACGGCCGCCCGCTCGGCACCCTGTGGACCGCCCAGGACATCACCGCCGACAAGCGCGCCGAACGCGACCTGGAACGTGACAACCGGATGCTCTCCGAGCTGATCCGCCACCGCAGCGCCTTCGCCGCCTCCGCGTCGCACGAGCTGCGCACCCCGCTCGCGGCCATCCTCAGCTTCTGCGAGCTCCTGGCCGACCCCGCCTCCGGCGGGCTCGGGGAGGAACAGCGTGAGTTCCTGGCGGCCGTGCGGCGTAACGCCGAGCGGATGCGGACCCAGATCGGCGACCTGCTCTCGGCCACCACGACCAGCTCCGCCCAGCTCCAGATGGAGTACGGCTGGGTGCGCGTGCCGTGGCTGCTGGAGCGTGCCGTGCTCGACCGGATGGCCACCCTCGCGGACGCGTCCGTGTTCGCCTCGCTGAGCTGCGTCGAGGGGCCCGACCTGTGGGCGGACGAGCACCGGTTGCACGCCGTGCTGGCCAACCTGCTGGAGAACGCCGCCAAGTTCACCCCGCGCGGGGGACGCGTCACCGTGACCGCCGAGCCCGGTGCCGACGGCTGGGACATCGCGGTGGTCGACACCGGCATCGGCGTCCCGGACGCCTTCCGGGAGGCGATCTTCACCGGCTTCGTCCGCGCGCCCAACGCCCTGGACGGCGGCTTCCCCGGCACCGGCCTCGGCCTCGCCGTCAGCCGCGACGTCGTACGCCTCCACGGCGGCACCCTCACCGTGGCGGACGGCCGGGCGGGCGCGGGCACCGCGTTCGTGATCCACCTGCCCTTCTCCGGGCCGCCCGGAGACCCCGCGCACCGGGACGCGGCGCCAGCGGCCGGGCCTCCGGGAGCCACGCCGTGACCCGGGTGCTCGTCGTCGAGGACGACGCGGACCTGGCGCTGGCACTGCGCGTCGTCCTCACCCGGGCCGGCTACCACGTCCTCCAGGCGGACGACGGCCGCTCCGCGCTGCGCCGGCTCTTCGCCGACCGGCCCGCCGTGATGATCCTGGACATCGGGCTGCCCGGACTCGACGGCTGGCAGGTGCTCGAACGCACCCGCGACCTCACCGACCTGCCCGTCATCCTGCTCTCCGCGCAGGGCGGGGAGGCGGCCCGGGTGCGCGGGCTGCGCGCCGGCGCCGACGACTTCCTGCCCAAGCCGTTCGGCAACGACGAACTGCTGGCCCGGGTCGAGGCGCTACTGCGCCGCACCACGGCGGCGCGCTGGGCCGGCAGCGGCCCCTACCACGACAGACAGTTGCGGCTGGTGCCCGAGCGCCGCTCCGCGCTCTGGCACGGGGTCGAGGTACGGCTGAGCGACATCGAGTTCCGACTGCTCCAGACCCTGGTCCGCAACCGGGGCCGGGTGGTCACCACCGAACAGCTCCTGGACCAGGTGTGGGGGGACCCACGGGGCAGGGGGCGGGAGCGGGTGAAGTTCGCGGTGATGCGGGTACGCCGCAAGCTCCAGCAGGCCGCGCACCCCGACCCGCCACAGCTCGCCGACCCGCTGGAGGCCGTGCGCGGCCTCGGCTACCGCTACCGCGAGCCGGGCACCGAGGAGACCGGGCAGGACCCCGCCGCCCCCGAGTGAGCCGCCGCCCCGTGGTGAGCCGCCCCCGCCACCGCCCCGACCCCGCGTCGAACCACGCGCCGCCCCGGCCCACCCCCGGCGGCACCTCCCACCCCCGCCCCCACTCGCCCGCCCGGCCCGGCCTACCGCCAACGCGCCTCCCGCACCCCCGGCCCGCTCCCCCGCACCCCCGGCCCGAGGCGGCGCGGGACCTTCGGGCGGGACGAACGCCCCACGCCGCGCGGGACCTTGGTCCCCGCGTCGTGCCGGGCGGGCAACCGCAACCGAGCGGCAACCGAACGCCATCCACCGCGACAACCGGGCTCCCGCACACTCCACGGCTGAACCCGTCCCCGGCTCGCCCCTGGAGCACCCGTGCACTCCCTGCCCGCGCGTAGCGTCGCCCTCGTCCTCGGCACCCGGCCCGAGCTCGTCAAGCTCACCGACCTGGTGCGCCTCCTGGGCCCCGCGGCGCACCTGGTCCACACCGGCCAGCACTACGACGAGGAGCTCTCGGGCCGCTTCCTGTCCGAACTCGGCCTGCCCGAGCCGACGTTCCTGACCGGCGTCGGCGGCCTGAGCCGCGCCGGCCAGGTCTCGGCCGCGCTCGCCCAGCTCGACGCGCTGTTCGCCGCCCGCCCGCCGCTGGCGGTCGTCGTCCAGGGCGACACGAACGCGGCGCTGGCGGGCGCGCTCGCCGCCAACGCCCGGGGCATTCCGCTGCTGCACGTGGAGGCGGGGCTGCGCAGCCACGACCGGAACATGCCCGAGGAGCACAACCGGGTGCTCATCGACCGGATCGCCGACGTACTGTGCGCGGCGACCGAGGACAACCGCGCCAACCTGCTCGCCGAGGGCGTGAGCGACGAGCGGATCGTGGTCACCGGCAACACCGTCGTCGAGGCCGTCCACGGCCAGCTTCCCGACGCCGCCGACCGCTCCCGGCTGCTGGCGGCGTACGGGCTGCGCGCGGACGGCTACGTCCTGGCCACCGCGCACCGCCCGGAGAACACCGACGACCCCGCCGCGCTGCGCGCGATCCTGGTCGAGCTGGGCGCCGTCGCCGCCGCCGGCACGCCGGTCCTGCTGCCGCTGCACCCGCGCACCCGGGCGCGCGTCGAGGCCGCCGGCCTGGCGGACCTGCTGACGGGCCTGCGGGTGACCCGCCCGCTGGGGTACGGCGACTTCCTGGCCCTGGCCCGGCACGCGGCGCTGATCGTCTCCGACTCCGGCGGCATCCAGGAGGAGGTCACCGTCCTGGGTCGCCCGCTGATCGTCGTACGCCGCTCCACCGAGCGTCCCGAGGCGATGGTCGACTTCGCCGACCTGGTCGAGCCCGGCCCCGCCATCGGCGAGCTGGCCGCCCGCCGCCTCGCCGAGTCCGCGTCCGGCCTGCGCCGGCTGGCCGCCCTCCCCAGCCCCTTCGGCGACGGCCGGGCCTCCGAGCGCGTCGTCGGCCTGCTGGCGGAGCTCGCGGGCCGCGCGGAGTTCACCACGGCGGCCTGAGCCACAAGGCGGGCCGGCACCGGCCCGCCCCCTCCCACGGACCGCCGGCACCCGGCGTACGCGCCGGCCGGCTCCCCCGTCCACGCGCCGCCCGGCTCCGCGCGGGCCGGCCCACGCCGCCCCGCCCCCTTTCGACCAGGAAGGTCGCCCGTGCACCTCGTGCTCCCGCTCTTTCCCTTCGCGCTGCTGCTCTGCTTCCTCCTCTACTGGGCCGGCGCCCGGCACGCCTATCTGCGGCGGCCGGCGCTCGTGCCCGGCGACCCGCGCGACTTCGACTGGCACTTCTTCGTGCCCTGCCGCGACGAGGAGACCGTCGTCGGCACCACCGTGGCCCGGCTGCGCGGCCAGTTCCGCGACGCGCACGTGTGGGTGATCGACGACGACAGCGACGACCGCACGGCGGAGATCGTCGCCGCCCTCGCCGACGACGACGTCCGCGTCCACCTGGTGCGCCGCACCCGCCCGGACGCCCGACTCGGCAAGGGCGCCGCGCTCAACGCCGCGTACGCCCAGCTCAACGAGTTCCTGCCGGCGAAGGCCGACCGGGAGCGGGTCGTCGTCTGTGTCGTCGACGCGGACGGCCAGCTCGCGCCACACGCGCTGGAACGCGTCTGCGGGCCCACCGCCTTCGGCGACCCGGAGATCGGCGGGGTGCAGGTCAGCGTGCGGATGCGCAACGTGGACGACCCCCGGCCGCTGCCCGACCACGGCCGGGCGCGCAACGCGCTGGCCCGACTGCTCGTCCGGGTCCAGGACATGGAGTTCTCCGTCTCCAACGCGGGGATGCAGCTCCTGCGGACCCGTACCGGCTCCGTCGGCCTCGGCGGCAACGGCCAGTTCACCCGGCTGACCGCGCTGGACCGCGTCGCCGACGCCGAGCGGCGCCCCTGGCAGCGCGGCGCCCTCCTGGAGGACTACGAACTGGGGCTGCACGTGATCCTCGGCGGCTACCAGATCACCCACGTCGCCGACACCTGGGTCTCCCAGGAGGGCCTGCCACACCTGCGCCGCCTGCTCACCCAGCGCACCCGCTGGGCCCAGGGCAACCTCCAGTGCGTGCGCTACGCCCCCCGCGTGATCGCCTCCCGCCACTACGGCGCCCGGGGCGTGCTGGAGACCCTCTACACCTTCTTCCAGCCCGTCGCCCACCTGGTCACCCTGGCGCTGTGCCTGGTGCTCGGCGCGAGCCTGGGCGTCGGCCTCGCGACCGGCACGGGAGGCGACGCGTGGGGCGGCCTGGTCACGCTGTGGCCGCTGGCCCTCGTGCTGGCCCTGGTGTCCGTCGGCCCGTTCCTGCTGTGGGGCCCGGTCTACCGGCGCGACCGCGCCCCCGACCGCTCCCTGGCGGTCTCGCTCGGGTGGGGGCTGGCCCTGTGGCTGTACGCGTACCACCTCTTCCCCGCCTCGGCACGCGCCCTGGGCCGTATGCTCCGGGGCCGTGGCGGCTGGGCGAAGACCCGCCGCAACGCCGAGTCCGTCACCACGGGCCCGGTCGCCATCGAGAGCTGAGCACCCGCACCGCCCGGGCACGGCCCCGGGCGGTCGCCGCACGCGCGGGGCCCCGCACCGGGTCAGGTGCGGGGCCCCGGGGCGACCACCGACGCGCCGGTGCCCGCCCCCGGAGAGGCGGGCACCGTGTCGTCACGCCGGCGGCAGCGCGGCGAGCTGGGCCGTGATGCGGACGATGTCCTCCTCGGCCGCCGCCAGCCGCTGACGGATCTTGTCGACCACCGGCTCGGGCGCCTTGCCCAGGAACGCCTCGTTGCCGAGCTTCCCGGTGGCCTGGGCCTTCTCCTTCTCGGCGGCGGCCAGGTCCTTGGTCAGCCGCTTGCGCTCGGCCGCCACGTCGATGGTGCCCGACAGGTCGAGCGCCACCGTCGCGCCCACGACCGGCAGCGAGGCGGTCGCCGTGAACTCCTCGCCCTCGGGCTGGAGCCGCAGCAGCGAGCGGATCGCGCTCTCGTGCGCGGCCAGGCCGGTGTCGCCCAGGTCGATCCGGGCCGGCACCTTCTGCCCCGGCTGGAGCCCCTGGTCGGCGCGGAACCGGCGGACCTCGGTGACCAGCTCCTGGACCACCGCGATCTCCCGCTCCGCCGCCGCGTCCCGGAAGCCGCCATCGGCCGGCCACTGGGCGACGACCAGGGACTCGCCCCCGGTCAGCGCGGTCCACAGGGTCTCGGTGACGAAGGGGACCAGCGGGTGCAGCAGCCGCAGCGTCACGTCCAGGACCTCGCCGAGCACCCGCCGCGAGGCGTCGGCGGCGGGCCCGCCGGCCTGGAAGGTGGTCTTGGACAGCTCCACGTACCAGTCGAAGACCTCGTCCCACGCGAAGTGGAACAGCGCGTCCGAGAGCTTGGCGAACTGGTAGTCGTCGTAGTACGCGTCCACCTCGGCCACGACCGTGTTCAGCCGGGACAGGATCCACCGGTCGGCGGCCGACAGTTCCTCGGGAGCCGGCAGCGGGCCCTGGACGGTGGCGCCGTTCATCAGGGCGAAGCGCGTCGCGTTCCAGATCTTGTTGGCGAAGTTGCGCGAGCCCTGCACCCAGTCCTCGCCGACCGGCACGTCGGTGCCCGGGTTGGCGCCACGGGCCAGGGTGAAGCGGACGGCGTCGGAGCCGTAGCGCTCCATCCAGTCCAGCGGGTTGACCGCGTTCCCGAAGGACTTGGACATCTTCTTGCCGAACTGGTCACGGACCATGCCGTGCAGCACGACGGTCTGGAACGGCGGGGTGCCGTCCATCGCGTACATGCCGAACATCATCATCCGCACGACCCAGAAGAACAGGATGTCGTAGCCGGTGACCAGGATGGAGTTCGGGTAGAACTTCTCGACGCTCCCGGTCCGCTCCGGCCAGCCCAGCGTGGAGAAGGGCCACAGGCCGGAGGAGAACCAAGTGTCCAGGACGTCGGTCTCCTGGTGCCAGCCCGCGCCCGACGGCGGCTCCTCGTCCGGGCCGACGCAGACCATCTCGCCGTTCGGCCCGTACCAGACCGGGATGCGGTGGCCCCACCAGAGCTGGCGCGAGATGCACCAGTCGTGCAGGTTGTCCACCCAGTCGAAGTACCGCTTGGTCATCTCCTCCGGGTGGATGGTCACCCGCCCGTCGCGGACCGCGTCACCGGCCGGCTTGGCCAGCGGGCCGACCTTGACCCACCACTGCAGCGAGAGCCGGGGCTCGATGGTGGTCTTGCACCGCGAGCAGTGCCCCACCGAGTGCCGGTACGGACGCTTCTCGGCGACGATGCGGCCCTCGGCCCGCAGCGCGGCCACGATGGCGCCGCGCGCCTCGAAGCGGTCGAGCCCCTGGAACGGGCCGTGTGTGGTGATCACGCCGCGCTCGTCCAGGACGGCCGGCGAGGGCAGGCCGTGCCGCTGGCCGATCTCGAAGTCGTTCGGGTCGTGGGCCGGGGTGACCTTGACCGCGCCGGTGCCGAACTCGGGGTCGACATGCGCGTCGGCGACGACCGGGATGCGGCGGCCGGTCAGCGGCAGCTCGATCTCGGTGCCCACCAGGTGGCGGTAGCGCTCGTCGTCCGGGTGGACGGCGACGGCGGTGTCGCCCAGCATCGTCTCGGCGCGCGTGGTGGCCACCACCAGGGACGCCTCGCCCTCGCCGTACCGGATGGAGACGAGCTCGCCGTCGTCCTCCTGGTACTCGACCTCGATGTCGGAGATGGCCGTCAGACAGCGCGGGCACCAGTTGATGATGCGCTCGGCGCGGTAGACCAGCTCGTCGTCGTAGAGCTTCTTGAAGATCGTCTGGACGGCGCGGGAGAGCCCCTCGTCCATGGTGAAGCGCTCGCGCGACCAGTCCACGCCGTCGCCCAGGCGCCGCATCTGGCCGGAGATCTGCCCGCCGGACTCGTCCTTCCACTGCCACACACGCTCGACGAACGCCTCGCGCCCCAGGTCGTGCCGCGACTTGCCGTCCTTGGCCAGCTCGCGCTCGACGACGTTCTGGGTGGCGATGCCCGCGTGGTCCATGCCGGGCTGCCACAGCGTCTCGAAGCCCTGCATCCGCTTGCGGCGGGTGGTCGCGTCGATCAGCGTGTGCTCGAAGGCGTGGCCCAGGTGGAGGCTGCCGGTGACGTTGGGCGGCGGGATGACGACCGTGAACGGCGGCTTGTCGCTGGTCGCGTCCGCCGCGAAGTAACCGCGCTCTACCCAGCGCTCGTACAGCTTCCCCTCTACGTCGGCCGGCGCGTACTGGGTCGGCAGTTCGGGGGTGGCGCTGTTGTGCCCGTCGTGCGGGCGCTGAGTGTTGTCGGTCACGGGTCGATTCTACGGTCCGGGTCCAGGCTGTTACGAACCCGTTGCTCGCCCCGGGGTGAGGGCGCCCTGACGCGTCCGGGAGGATGCTGACTGAGGCGCGACTGTCGCGCGTGGCCTTCGACACACCGGGGAGACGCCCTATGAGCCACCACCAGCCGCAGCCAGGCCCCTACGGCGAGCAACCCGGGCCGTACGGCGACGCTGGTGGCCAGCCACAGGCACCCAACCCCTACGCGGGCCAACCGGGTTACGGCTACCCCGCCGCCCCCGGCCAGCAGGGCCAGCCGGCGCAGCCCCAGGCCCAGCCCGGCGGCTACGGCCACCCCGCCCCGCAACAGCCCCAGCCCGGCGGCTACGGCCACCCCGCGCCCCAGCAGCCCCAGCCCGGCCCGTACGCCCAGGGTGGCCACACTCCGAGCGGTTACGCCCAGCCCGCGCCACCACAGCCACAGCCACAGCACACCCAGGCCAACCCGTACGCCCAGCCGGGTACGCCGTACGGGCAGGGCCCCTACGCCCCGCCGCGGCCGGCGTACCAGCAGCCCTTCCCCCAGCCCGCGCAGCCGCAGCCCACGCCGTACGGGCCGGCGACCCCGGGCGGGGGCGGCGGACGGCGGCGCGGGAAGGGCCCGCTGGTCATCGGCGCGGCCCTGGCGGTGGTGGCCGCCGCCGTCGGTGGCTATCTGCTGCTGAGCGGGGCCGAGGACACCGCGTACGAGCTGACCACGCCGCAGAAGGTGGCCAGCGACTACGAGCGGGTCGGCGAGGGCAAGGACGAGAGCAACCTGACCCCCGCGGGCAAGGCCCAGCTCAAGGAGATGCCGGTGGTGGAGGACGCGCACCCGGTATCGGCCAACTACCAGACCCCCGGTCAGAAGAAGCTCCAGTTCAGCGGCGTGTGGGGGAAGGTGACCGACCCGAACCGGGCGGCCGACCTGGCCCTGGCCGTCATCACCAAGGCGCTCGTCGAGGACGGGACGGCCGAGACGGTCGGCAGCCCGCAGAAGTTCTCGCCCGAGGGCTTCGACGGCGACGTGCTCAAGTGCCAGGAGCTGAAATTCACCTCTCCCAAGGGAGCCATCACGGCCCCCGCGTGCGTCTGGGGTGATGACAGCACCGTCGGCGTGACGGTCATGGCGGACCCCGCGGCCCTGGTCACGGGCGCCGGCATGACGTTGGACGAGGCGGCGGGGCTCGCGGTCGAGGTGCGGGCGGACGCCCGCGTCGAGGCCGACTGACCGACCGTTTCGGCCACCCGGTCGAAGTGTTGCGCCTACCGCACGGCAGCCGAGGCCGCACCCGCGTCCGCGGCCCCTCCCACGCCGTGCGCCCCACCCGCCCCTACCAGCTACGCCACGCACGCAGCAGAACGAGGGAACCATGAGCAACCACCAGCCCGGCCCCTACGGCCAGCAGCCCCAGCAACCCCCACAGCCGGGGCCGTACGGGCAGGGCGGAGCGGCTGGCGACCCCGGCTACGGCTATCCGCAGCAGCCGCCCCAGCCGGGCCCCTACGGCCAGCAGCCCGCGCCGGCCTACGGCTACCCGCAGCAGCAGCCGGGCCCGTACGGCCAGCCGGGCGGCCCGTACCCGCCGGGCCCGCCGCAGGGGGGCGGCAACCGGAACCGGACGATCGGGATCGTCATCGGCGCGATCGTGGTCGTGGCGGCCATCGTCGGCGGAACCCTCGCGTTCGGCGGGGGCGACGGCGACGACTCGGCCAAGGACGACGGCAAGAAGGACGTCGTCATCGGCGACACCGGCGGCCAGCAGGGCACCGGCGGCACCGAGAAGTCCGACACCGACGACAAGCCCACGGAGCCCGGCGAGAACGGCGGCTCCGGCGAGAACGGCGCCAACGGCGGCCAGCAGGAGCCGACCCAGTCCGCCACGCGGTACAAGCTGACGGCGCCGCCGGTGGTCGCGGGCAACTTCAAGCGTCAGGGCGAACCGGACCTCAGCTCCGGCATCGGCACCGGCGGCCAGGAGCCGACGGGCTTCACCACCGACGGCTCGGTCTCCGCGACCTACGAGGGGGCCGACCTCAAGCAGATGTCGCTCGGCGGGGCCCACGGCACCTCGACGGACCCGGAGGCCAGCGTCGACTGGACGCTGCGTCAGATGGTCACCAGTGGCGCCAAGATCAAGACCGCGCCGCAGAAGTTCACCCCGGCCGGCTTCGACGGCACCGTCATGAAGTGCCAGGTGCTGGAGTCCTCCACGATGCCGGTCCAGACGTGCTCCTGGGGCGACGCCAGCACCGTCGGCGTGGTGCTGATCGCCGACCCGGCCACCGTCAGCAACTCCGGCCTGGTCAACCTCACTCGCGTCGCCGACATCACCACCCAGGTCTACAAGGACGCCCGCGTCCCCAAGTGAGGCACCGTCAGGACCCGGGCCCACGTCGCGACACGCGGCCCGGCTGAGGAACCGTCACCACGCGCGCGAGGGGCGCCTGGCCAACCGGCCGGGCGCCCCTCGCGCGTCGCTGGGTGGGAGCGCTACGCGCTCTTCTCGTGCCGCTCGTCCTTGCCGACGATGCGCGGCTCGCGCGGCACCAGGGTCGGGTTCACGTGCGAGTGGACGACCTCTTCGGTGATGACGACGCGGGCCACGTCCTTGCGGGAGGGCACCTCGTACATCACCGACTGGAGGACCTCCTCCATGATGGCGCGCAGACCACGGGCGCCGGTGCCGCGCAGGATGGCCTGGTCGGCGATGGCCTCCAGGGCCGGGCGGTCGAACTCCAGCTCCACACCGTCGAGTTCGAACAACCGCTGGTACTGCTTGACCAGCGCGTTGCGCGGCTCGACGAGGATCTGGAGCAGGGCCTCGCGGTCGAGGTTGTGTACGGAGGTGATGACGGGCAGGCGGCCGATGAACTCGGGGATCATCCCGAACTTCACCAGGTCCTCCGGCATGACCTCCTGGAACTGGTCACTGGCCTCGATCTCGCGCTTGGAGCGGATGGTGGCCCCGAAGCCGATGCCCTTGGCCCCCGCGCGCGACTCGATGATCTTCTCCAGACCGGCGAAGGCGCCACCCACGATGAACAGCACGTTCGTCGTGTCGATCTGGATGAACTCCTGGTGCGGGTGCTTGCGTCCGCCCTGCGGCGGAACGGAGGCCGTGGTGCCCTCCAGGATCTTCAGCAGCGCCTGCTGCACGCCCTCGCCGCTGACGTCGCGGGTGATCGACGGGTTCTCGCTCTTGCGGGCGACCTTGTCGATCTCGTCGATGTAGATGATCCCGGTCTCGGCCTTCTTGACGTCGTAGTCAGCGGCCTGGATCAGCTTGAGGAGGATGTTCTCCACGTCCTCGCCCACGTACCCCGCCTCGGTGAGGGCGGTGGCGTCGGCGATGGCGAAGGGCACGTTCAGCATCCGGGCCAGCGTCTGGGCCAGCAGCGTCTTGCCGGAGCCGGTGGGGCCGAGCAGCAGGATGTTGGACTTCGACAGCTCGATGCCGTCGTCGCGGCTCCCCGCGGCCTCGCCCGCCTGTACGCGCTTGTAGTGGTTGTACACGGCCACCGACAGCGCCTTCTTGGCCGCCTCCTGGCCGACCACGTACCCCTCAAGGAACTCGTAGATCTCGCGGGGCTTGGGAAGTTCCTCCCAGCGCACCTCGGAGGTCTCGGCGAGCTCCTCCTCGATGATCTCGTTGCAGAGGTCGATGCACTCGTCGCAGATGTACACACCGGGGCCTGCGATGAGCTTCTTCACCTGCTTCTGGCTCTTCCCACAGAACGAGCACTTGAGCAGGTCGCCGCCGTCACCGATGCGTGCCACGAGGTGCTTCCCCTTCGCCTGGGATCTGCAACGCTTGCGCAGACCCGGGTGCTTGCCTATCGACGGTACCTTGCCGGGCCCCCCGTACGGGCCCCCCTTGGACCGACTCGATCCGCGTAGGCGGCGAGTGCGCGCCAAGGGGGGCCGATCCCGGCGCGGCGGGATCAAACCGAAACGGAACTCTTACGGGTCGAAACGATCTGGTCCACCAGACCGTACGCCAGCGACTCCTCAGCGGTGAGGATCTTGTCGCGCTCGATGTCGTCGCGGATCTTCTCGATCGGCGTCGTGGAGTGCTTGGCCAGCATCTCCTCAAGCTGCGAGCGCATCCGCAGGATCTCGTTGGCCGCGATCTCCAGGTCGGAGACCTGACCGCGCCCGGTCTCGCTGTACGGCTGGTGGATCAGCACGCGGGCGTTGGGCAGCGCCATCCGCTTGCCGGGCGTGCCGGCCGCGAGCAGCACGGCCGCGGCGGAGGCCGCCTGTCCCATGCACACCGTCTGGATGTCGGGCTTGACGAACTGCATCGTGTCGTAGATCGCGGTCAGCGCGGTGAACGAGCCGCCGGGCGAGTTGATGTAGATCGAGATGTCGCGGTCGGGGTCCATCGACTCCAGGCACAGCAGCTGCGCCATGACGTCGTTCGCGGAGGCGTCGTCGATCTGGACGCCGAGGAAGATGACCCGCTCCTCGAAGAGCTTGGCGTACGGGTCGTACTCGCGCACACCCTGCGAGGTGCGCTCCACGAAGCGCGGGACGACGTACCGGGCCTCGGCGGACGGGCCCTGGTACAGACCACTACCGACGTTGTTGTTCATCTGCGTGTTCACCATCCTGATGGCGTTCGGTGGGCTGGGTGTGGAAGCTCGGGTGCCGCTCAGGCCCCGGTCCCGCCGCCGCCCGGAACGCTCGCGGCGGAGGCCATGACGTCGTCGATCAGGCCGTACTCCTTGGCCTCCTCGGCGGAGAACCAGCGGTCGCGGTCGGAGTCGCGGGTGATCTGCTCGACGGACTGGCCGGTGTGGAAGGCGGTCAGCTCCGCCATCCGCTTCTTGGTGTGCAGCAGCCGCTCGGCGTGGATCTTGATGTCCGAGGCCGAGCCCGCCAGGCCGGCGGAGGGCTGGTGGATCAGGATCTCGGCGTTGGGCAGCGCGAACCGCTTGCCCGGGGTGCCCGCGCTGAGCAGGAACTGCCCCATCGAGGCGGCGAGGCCCATCGCGATGGTGACCACGTCGTTCGGGATGAACTGCATGGTGTCGTAGATCGCCATGCCCGCCGAGATGGAGCCACCCGGGCTGTTGATGTAGAGGTTGATGTCCTTCTCGGGGTCCGCGGCGAGCAGGAGTAGCTGCGCGGTGATCTTGTTGGCGATGTCGTCGTCGACCGGCTGGCCGAGGAAGATGATCCGCTCCCCGAGCAACCGGTTGTAGACCTGGTCACCGAGGCCGCCACCGACGGTCGGCTCGCCGGCGGCGGAAGGCATCAGATTCGTCACGTATCCACCTGCTCGTTGATTCGACGGCCGCGAGCCGTCTCAGCGTCTTCGTGCGGGCACGGGGTAAACGGCGCCGCTGAAGCGCACCCCAACACGCTTCGGGGCTTGTCTAGCGCCACCCCTGCCCTCGTACTTACGGACCCTAACGCGCAGGTCGGACAACGCCATCCCGCATCCGGAACTGTTCGCTGTGAGCGCAGGCTCCAGGGCGCTGTGCGCTCGTTGGAGCGCCGGTGGGCCCGTGTCCGCACGACAAAGGCGCGGCGGCGTCGCCGGGCCCGCGCGGCGCCGCACAGCCCCGCCCGACCGGCATCCGCCAGCCGACCGTGGCTCCACGCCCACCCGGTCGTACGCGTGTACGTCGGACGACGCGCTTCCCATACGCCGTGGGCGCCCGACGGGGCGGGGACGGGCACGGGTCCGGACGCGTGTGCGTCCGGACCCGTGCCGTGGCGTCCCGCGCGGGGATCAGGCCGGGGCTCAGCCCTCGGTCTTCTCCTCGGCCTTCTTCTCCTCGGCGGCGTCGTCGGCCTTGGCCTCCGGCGCGGCGTCCTCGGTGGTGGCCTCGACGGTCTCGGCCGTCTCGTCCTCCTCGTCGTCCAGGTCCACGACCTCACCGTTGGTGTCGGTGACCTTGGCGGCCTCGACGACCACGGCGAGCGCCTTGCCGCGGGCGACCTCGCCGACGAGCATCGGCACCTGGCCACCCTCGACGACGGCCTGCGCGAACTGGTCCGGGCTCATGCCGGAGGACTGGGCGCGGCGCATCAGGTGCTCGGTGAGCTCTTCCTGGCCGACCTGCAGCTGCTCCTTGTTGACCAGCTCGTCCAGGAGGAACTGGGTCTTGATGCCCTTCTCCGCCTGCTCCTTGGTCTCGGCCTCGAACTCTTCCTCGGTCTTGCCCTGGATCTCCAGGTACTTCTTGAGGTCCAGACCCATCTGGCCGAGCTGGTGGCTGACCAGGTTGTGCTTACGGGTCTCGATCTCGTCCTGGAGGAGCTTCTCCGGGATCGGGATCTCGGCCAGCTCCAGGAGGGCGTCGAGCACCTTCTCCTGGGCCTGGGTGGCCTGCTCGTACTTCTTCATCTGCTCAAGCCGCTTGCGGCTGTCGGCACGAAGCTCCTCCAGCGTGTCGAACTCGCTCGCCAGCTGCGCGAACTCGTCGTCCAGCGCGGGCAGTTCACGCGACTTGACCTCGGTGACCTCGACCGTGACCTCGGCCTCCTTGCCCTCGGCGGAGCCGCCCTTGAGCTCGGAGGTGAAGGTGGCGGTGCCGCCGGCCGAGACGCCGGTGACGGCCTCGTCGATGCCGTCGAGGAGCTGGCCGGAGCCGACGGTGTACGAGACGCCGGAGGCGACGCCGTCCTCCAGGACCTCGCCGTCGACCTTGGCCTCCAGGTCGATGGTGAGGGTGTCGCCCTCGGCGGCGGCGCGCTCGACCACGGAGGTGGTGGCGAAGCGGTCGCGGAGCTGCTCGACGGAGGCGTCCACGTCCTCGTCGGAGACCTCGACCGCGTCGACGGTGACCTCGATGCCCGAGTAGTCCGGGATCTCGACCTCGGGGCGGATGTCGACCTCGGCGGTGAAGGCCAGCAGCTCGCCGTCCTTCAGCTCGGTGATGTCGACCTCCGGCTGACCGAGGACGTTCAGCTCACCCTCGTTGACCGCCTCGGTGTAGAACTTCGGGAGCGCGTCGTTGACGGCCTCCTCCAGCACGGCGCCACGGCCGAACCGCTGGTCGATGACCCGGGCCGGGATCTTGCCCTTGCGGAAGCCCGCCACCGTGACCTGCTGGTTGATCTTCTTGTACGCCGCGTCGAGGCTGGGCTTGAGCTCCTCGAAGGGCACCTCGACAGTGAGCCGAACCCGGGTCGGGTTCAGGGTCTCCACGGCGCTCTTCACGGTTCGGTCTCCTTGGGGCTGACTTCTGGGGTCTTCTTGGCTGTTCTGGGTCTCGCTCTGAATGCGCGCGCCTACGCGTGCCGCAGCATGTGGGTTCTGCGGCGACGCTGCGGATCGCGCCCCTTGGCGAAGCGCCCGCCGTATTACCAGGGGATACCAGGGGCGGGCCCATTCCCGTCATCACAGACACAGGCGCGCAGCTTGCATAGTAACCGCAAGCGCGAGCAGCCCCCTAACGGGATCATGCCCGCTCACGACCGCCCCCGGGCCGCCGACCGAACGGGTGGCGGGCGAGGGGAAACCGGGCGACGGAGGAGGGGAAACCGCGAGGTCGCGCCGGACGGGCGAGGTGCCGCCCGGACCCGTGGGTCACGGCGGCGGATGAGGTCATGCTGGTCGGGGTGGCCGGATTCGAACCGACGACCTTCCGCTCCCAAAGCGGACGCGCTACCAAGCTGCGCCACACCCCGTCGGTGCGACACGTAGGGTACATGCCGATCGGACTCTCGGCTGCCACTTATTCCGGCGATCGACCGGAGTGTGCGCGGAACGGGGCTGACCCGCTACGATGCACCTCGTGCCACGGACGGACCCGCGAGGGTTCGTTCGGCCGGTAGCTGGGGGCGATCAGAACCGCGACCTCCATGCCTCGCTGGCGGCGCGCGGGCGTAGCTCAATGGTAGAGCCCCAGTCTTCCAAACTGGCTACGCGGGTTCGATTCCCGTCGCCCGCTCCATGACGTGCCCGACGGCCCGGCGTGCGGATTCTCCGCCGCCGGGCCGTTGGCGTGTCCGAACCGTCGACAGGGCCCCGTCGGAGCCACGGGCGGCGCGTCGGCGGCCGGGGGGACACGGCGAGGCGGGCGGGGACGCGCGGCGCGTGACACCGGCTCGCGACGGGCGGCAGGCGGCGGGGACGAGGCGGCGCGGTCGCGCGACGCGGGCGTCCGGGCGCGGGGGCACCACGGCGACGGGCGGACGGCGGGCCTGTGGCGGGTGGTGCGGCGGCCTGGCGGGAGCGAGGCGAGGAGCGGGCGACGTGCCCGGCGGCGGGCGGCCGAGGGGCGGGCCGCCGGGGTGACGGAGTCGATTGCCCGTGCGCTGCCTCTTGCGCGAGGGGCGCGACATGAGCAGACTCCCCCACACCTCTCGCCCGGTCCGGTGAGTGGCCCGGCACCGGACGGGCCGGGTCCGGGGGTCGCTCGTGTGCGGATCGGCGTGCGCTGGTGGGCCCGCGCCCGGCCGATCGCGTGCTCGGCTTCCGTTGCGCGCCCTCACCCCGCGTCGCGCCCTCGCGGGCGCAACGAAGATGCGGGCGCGCCCGGCTAGAACTCGATGTCGCTGATGCCCTCGGCGACGTTGTCCAGGAACTCCTGGATGTCCGGGGAGGCGTCGGTGGACGCGAGCAGGAACCCGAAGAGGATGGCGACGAGCATGGGTCCGGGCTTGATCTTCCCCGCTCTGAAGATAAACACCAAAACTATGCCAACCAGCAGCACAACAGACAGGGAAATAACCACGACTGATCCCTCGCCCTCGGTCGCAACACGTCTCTCCGGCCCGGGGAGGAGCACGACCCCGCACACCCCCACCTGAACCATCGTGCCACCAAGTGAGTGATGGTTGGGGCCAGGTGACGAATCATTGGCCAACCGCGTATGCCACTCGGACGGGCCGTCCGGACGTCCGCGTGGGGTCCCGAATCGCCTCCGGGAGTGCTGGCAGGCCCGGTTCCCGGGCGTATGGGGCGCTTCCGCCGGCATCGGATGTCCGATAGACACCGCATAAATTCGGCCGGATCTCCTACCCTCGTGCCCCTTACAACAACATTGCTAACGGGAATTCCGCATATCTTCGACGCTCGTCGGGGTGGCGGCCAAATCGCCAACAAGGCGTGGATATCGCCAGTGCAACGGCAGAGCGGGGCATAGCTCGCCAAGTGCGCCCATAAAGCCCGATACGGGACAGGGTGCGTCGCCGTGGCTCGCCTGGCGGAACCGGCCGGCGTCGCCTGGCGTGGGCGACGGTCCGGTGTGACACGCGTGAACAGTGTGCGTCTTCAACGCCAAGCAAAGTTTTACCCATTCCCGTGGTGGCCCGCTATGGCGCCTCGGTGTCGCGGCCCACCGCCCCTCGGGACCGCGCGGTGCGCGCCCGTACGCGCGCGGTTCACCGTCCGGTACGCGCGCGGCCGTGCGCGGCGGGCAGTGGGGGCGCCGCCGGTCGCGTGCGGTCGGGCGCCGCGCGGGGGCCGGGCACGCCGCGTGGGCGTCGACGGCGTCCCGCTCCCGGGCCACGGCTCGTACCCCGATCACGGTGGCCGTCCTCGTCCCGGCCGGCGGCGCGGCGGTGGGGCGGCGCGGCGGCCGACCCGGCCGCATCTGAGCTATGACGTGCGGGAGTTGAGTGCCATGCCGTGGCCTGGGGCGGTGCCGGTGACCGTTGCCGCCGGCGTCGCCGCGGGGGCCGGCGGGGCGCGGCTGGCCGGCGGTGCGGGGCGGTCCGCCCGTCGGGACGTCGTGTCGCCGGAGGCGGGGCGGAGAGCTGACGGGGCGGTGCGGGCCTCGGCGCGGGTTCCTCGTCAGGGCTGGGCGGCCGGCCGGGGGCGGCCTCGGACGGGTCGTCAGGGCACGGGTGGCGGCGGTTGGGTGCGGGCGGCGGGGGCGCGGTCGGGGCGGGGGTGTTCCGGTTTGCGATGGAGCCGACGGGGGCGTACGGGTTCCGTGCCGGCCGGCCGAGACCGATCGGCGGCGGGCTCGCGCGGAGGGCTGAACCGACGCGACTGCGCCAGCCGACGAGCCGTCGCGGGCCGCCGGCGACCGGCGGGGGCGCGTGGGCCCGGCCCTCTCGACGGGGCGCTCAGTCGGTCGGCTGGGGCAGGCCCAGGAGGTGCCGGGTACGGGCGTACTTGGCGCTCAGCCGCTGCCGCGTCGCGGGATCGAGCCTGGCCAGCCGGGTCGGGTTCGCGTTGTGGGCCAGGTCGGCCTCCTTGATGAGCAGCGCGCCGGGGGTCGCCCGCAGGCGTGCCGCGTACGCCTCCAGCGGCTCGCCGGGGCGCTTGGTCATGGCGTCGACGAGCTCCCTGGTGTGCGGCGTCAGCGGGGCCGTGGCCAGCCAGCCGTCCGGCACGACGCCGTCCTCGACGGCGTCGTGCAGCCAGGCCGCCGCGATCTGTTCGGCGCTGCCGCCGCGCGCGCGGACGCCGGCGGCCACCGCCGCCAGGTGTTCCTCGTAGGGCCGGCCCGCCTTGTCCCGCTGGTTCGCGTGGGCCCGGCGGGCGAACGCCTCGACCTCCTCCAGTGTCAGCGTCGACATGTCGGCCTTCCTCGCTTTCGTGACCCGGTGACGTGCGGGTGTCGCACGCGGGGCGCGTGCGACACCCGGGTACCCACTCTCGCCTCCGCCTCCACCACGGGCCAGGCGGGGGCGGGCCGCCGGGGCGGGGCTACTGCTTCTCGCCCGCGCCGACCATGCTCGTCTGGCGCAGGGCGAGCCGGGCCGGGAGCGTGCTGGAGAGCAGGCCCAGGAGCAGGGCGGAGCCGGCGAACGCCGCGTACAGGCCCGGGGGGATGTAGGGGCTGTCGCCGGTGATGCCGCGGGTCATCGGGTTCAGCGTGACCAGGGCGATGGTGGTGCCCAGGGCGACGCCGGCGACGCCCACCAGCAGGGCCTCCCAGCGGACCATGCCCAGGATCTGACGCCGGGTCGAGCCGATCAGTCGGAGCGTGCCCAGTTCGCGGCGGCGGTCGAGGATGGTCATGACCAGGGTGTTGGCGGCGGCGACGGCGGCGAACCCGCCGAGCACCGCGGCCATGGTGGTGTTGGCCCAGGCGTTGAGCTCGCGGTCCTTGTCCCGCGCCTCGGCGTACCCGTCGCGGTCGGTGACCTCGCCGAGCGGGGCGAGGGCGGCGGCGACCTGGTCCGGGTCGCTGCCCGGCGCCCGGTGGACGAAGACGTCGGTGTCGAACGCGCTGGTCATGTGCGGGGCGAGGGCCGCGCGGGGCAGGGTGAGCGCGGCGACGCCCAGGCCGCGTCCGTAGGTGGCGACGACCTTGGGGTGGGCGGTCGAGCCGTCGGGCAGGACGACGCGCAGTCGGTCGCCGACGGCCACGCCGGCGGAGTCGGCGAGCAGCGCGTCCACGGCGACCGTGTCGGGCCGGCCGATGGCGGACTGCTCCCCGCTGCGCAGGTCCAGGTCCTGGACGGTGCGCAGCGCCTGACCGGTGCCCGAGATGCCCTGGGCCGCGGCGCTGACCAGCATGCGGGTCTCGCCGGAGCCGACGGGGACGAGCACGCCCGAGCGCAGCAGGCCGACGGCGTGCTGGACGCCGGGGGTGCGGGCGGCGCGGGCCGTGGTGTCGGCGGGCAGCCCGTCGGGTGAGGAGACGATGTGGTCGGCGACGATGCCCGCGCGGCGCTGCTCGTCCCGTGCGTGGGCCTCGCTGGTGTGCAGGAAGACCAGGGTCGAGGAGAAGGCCATGGCCAGCACGATGGGGGTGATCGCCGAGGCCAGTCGGCGGGCGTTGGCCCGGGTGTTGGCGGCGGCCAGGCCGGCGGAGGCGCCGCCGGCGCGCAGCGGCAGGCCGATCACCCAGGCGCAGGCCCGGGCGAGGAGCGGGCCGAGCAGGCTGACGGCGACCATGAAGAGCATGACCACGCCCAGGGCGAGGTTGGCCGCGTCGTCGCCGCTCTCCTTGGCCGCGACGCGGGCCAGCACGATGCCGCCGACCAGGGCCCCGGCGCCCAGGACCGTACGGACGACGCCGGGTCGCAGGCGTTCGACGGCGGACTCGCTCAGCGCCTGGCCCGGCTTGATCCTGGCCGGGCGGCGGGCGGCGAGCAGTCCGGCCAGCAGCGCGGCCAGGACGCCGGCGCCGACGGCGGCCAGCAGCGGAATCCAGGAGACGTGCAGGCGGACGGGCTCGGGGATGGCGCCCTTGTCGCGGAGTTGGCCGAACCACCAGTGCGCCAGGGCGATGCCCGGCAGGCACCCGACCGCTCCGGCCACGGGCGCCACCAGCAGGGCCTCGGTGGCCACGGACCGGCGCAGCTGGCGCGGGGTGGCGCCGATGGCGCGGAGCAGGGCGAACTCGCGGGAGCGCTGGCCGACGCACAGGGCGACGGTGCCGGCGGCGGTGAAGACGGCGACCATGGTGGCGACGCCGCCGAAGCTGCCGCCGAGGCCGGTCAGCAGTTCCTTGGCCTCGGCGACACCGGGCTCCTCGACGCCGCCGCGGCCGTCGCCGGTGTGCACCGTGGCCTTGCCGGCCACGGCCGTCCTGACCTGGTCGGCGAGGTCGCCGGTGGGCACGTTCGGCTTGGCGGTGACGGCGATCGCGTCGATCTTCCCGGGGTGTCCGGACAGGGCGACGGCGCGCTGGTCGGTGAGGTAGGCGGTGGGGCCGGCCAGTGTGGCGCGGCTGGGGGCGCCGACGATGCCGGAGATCCGGAAGGCGTGGGCGCCGTCGGCGGTGGTCAGGGTGATCCGGTCGCCGACGGTGGCGCGCCGCTCGCGGGCGGTGTCCTCGTCGAGGGCGACCTCGTGCGCGGTGCGCGGCGCGGCGCCCCGGGTCAGCTCGTTGCCGGTGAAGGTGGTGGAGCCCCAGCCGTGGGCGGTGAGGGTGCCGGTGGTGGTGCGTACGGGGTAGCTGACGTCGGGGACGGCGGTGGCGACGCCGGGCGCCGCGGCGATCTTCGGGGCGAGGGCGGCGTCCAGGCGGGCGGCGTCGGGCACCAGGGCGCCGCCGTCCTCGCCGTCGGTGTCCAGGCGGGCGCGCTGGTCGGCCGCGGCGACCACGGGGACGTCGGCGTAGCGCTGGGGCGGGGCGGAGGCGCGTACGCCGCTCTCCAGGAGGATGCCGCAGGCGGAGACAATGAACGCGGCCATCATCAGCGCGACGAAGGTGCCGGCGAACGCGGCGGGCTTGAAGCGGATGGCGGCGCGGGCCAGGCCGTTGGTCAGGGAGCGCGTGATCATGCCGCCGCACCCACCGTCGGGTGGTGTCCGCCGGCGGGGCGGGTGCGGGCGGTCAGGGCGCTCATGCGGGCGGAGACCTGTGCCACGTCGGGGCGTACGAGTTGGTCGGCGATGGCGCCGTCGGCCAGGAAGAGGACGCGGTCGGCGTAGCTGGCGGCGCTCGGGTCGTGGGTGACCATGACGACGGTGGCCGACAGGGTGTCCACGGCCTGCCGCAGCAGGGTCAGCACCTCGGCGGCGGTGCCGGTGTCCAGGGCTCCGGTGGGTTCGTCGGCGAAGACCACGTCGGGCCGGGTGACCAGGGCGCGGGCGATGGCCACGCGCTGCTGCTGGCCGCCGGAGAGCTGGCCGGGGCGGCGCCGGGCGTGGGCGTCGAGACCGACCTGGGCCAGGACACGGGCCGCGGCCTTGCGGTCGGGGCGCTGCCCGGCCAGTCGCATCGGGAGCAGCACGTTGTGCTCGACGGTCAGCGAGGGCAGCAGGTTGAACGCCTGGAAGACGAAGCCGAGGCGGCTGCGGCGCAGCGCGGTGAGCTTGTTCTCGTTCATGCCGGTGATCTCGGTGCCGCCCAGGCGTACGGAGCCGGCGGTGGGCCGGTCGAGTCCGGCGGCGCACTGGAGGAAGGTGGACTTGCCCGAGCCCGAGGGGCCCATGACGGCGGTGAAGCTGCCCCGGGGCAGGGCGAGGTCGATGCCGCGCAGCGCGTGGACGGCGTTGGCGCCGCGCCCGTACTGCCGGCGCACGCCGCTCAGTTCGATGGCCCAGTCGCCAGCGGGCGCGCCGGGGGCGTAGGGCGGCGGGCCGGCGGTCGCGGCGCGCGCCGGGCCGTCGTACGCGTTGCCGTACGCCGTGCCGTGGGGGCTGCCGTACGGGCCGTCGGGCCGGTGGCCGGTGGGGTGTTCGGTGCCCTGTGGCGCGGGCGCGACGTGCTCCGCGTTCCGCTTGGTGCGACGCCTGTTCCGCAGCCCCATCGCCTGTTCCGTCCTTCACTGGTCGTGGCGCGCTCGCGCGCCGTCGGTGCGGGTGGGAGTGGGCGCCGGGGGGTCCGCGCCGCACGTGGTCCTTCAACACCTCGAACGTACGGAGTGCGGGCGGGTCGCGACCATGGCGGTCGCTGGCGGATACGGGGTGGGGAAAACCCGATGGTCCGTGCGGGGGCGGGTCCCCGAGGGGCGGCGCGCGCGGTCGCGGGTGTTGCGGAAGGGTGTCCTCCGGGGTGGTGAGGAGTCGAAAACTCGTTTGGTAAACTAATTACATACGACTTCTTGACTCCCCCTTGACCTCACCGTCGGGCCAACCTCTGGAGGAGCCATCGGACACGCGGACACCCTCATCGCGATGGGCGGGGCGTTTCTCGCCGCCGCCGTGCTCGCCCGCCTGGGCGCGCGGATCGGGCTGCCCACCATTCCCCTGTTCATCCTGGCCGGCATCCTGCTCGGCCCCAACACGCCGGGTTTCGTCCTGGTCGAGGACCCGCACGAGCTGGAGATGCTCTCCGCGCTCGGCCTGGTCCTGTTGCTCTTCTACCTCGGTCTTGAGTTCCACATGGACGACCTCAAGACCGGCGGGCGCAAGATGGCGATCGCGGGCGGCTCGTACCTCGCGCTGAACGTCGGCGCCGGCCTCGGCTTCGGATTCCTGCTCGGTTGGGGCACCTCCGAGGCCCTGGTCCTCGCCGGGGTGCTCGGCATCTCCTCGTCGGCGATCGTCACCAAAGTGCTGGTCGACCTCGGCCGGATCGGCAATCCCGAGACCAAGCCGATCCTGGGCATCATCGTCGTCGAGGACATCTTCCTGGCCCTGTACCTGGCGGCCCTGCAACCGGTGATCTCCGGCGCCGACAGCATGACCTCGGCCGCGCTCGACGCGGGCAAGGCGTTCGGCTTCCTGCTGGCGCTGGCCGCCCTCGCGCGCTGGGGCATCGACCTCATCGGCCGCCTGATCTCCACCCGTGACAACGAGCTGCTGGTGATCTCCTTCCTGGGCGCGGCCGTCTTCGTGGCGGGCGTCTCCGAGTGGTTCGGGGTCGCGGACGCGATCGGCGCCTTCATGGTCGGTCTGATGCTCGGCAGCACCACCTCCGGCAACCGCATCCGCAAGCTCGTGCACCCGCTGCGGGACGCCTTCGGAGCGATCTTCTTCTTCGCCTTCGGCCTGTCCATCGACCCCGGCGACCTGCCGAAGGTGCTGGGCCCGGTGGTGATAGCCGTGGTGCTGACGATCACGATGAACGTGCTCGCCGGTCTGGTGGCCGCGCGGATCTACGGCTTCGGCGCCACCCCCGCCGCGAACATAGCCACCGCGCTGCTCGCCCGGGGCGAGTTCGCGCTGATCCTGGCCACCATGGCGGCCGGGGCCGGCCTCGACAGCCGCCTCTCGCCCTTCATCGCCGGCTACGTCCTGATCCTGGCGGTCCTCGGCCCGCTGGCGGCCAGCAGTTCGCACTGGCTGGCCCGGGTCCTGCCGGGCGCGGGGAACACCCCGCACGCCGCGGCGAACGCGCCGGTGCGTACCGGGGCCACCGCCGTGGGCGGGGCCGGGGCGAGCGGCGAGGACGGCGAGCACGACCCCGGCTGAGGAGCCACGGTCGAGCGGACACGGAGGGGTCGGGAGCGTACGCGGTACGCACTCGGCCCCTCTCGTCGTCAGCGGCCTCGCACCGCGACGGCCGTCGCAACCGGCGGACCGGCACCGACCTGGCCCCGGCTGACCGGCACCGCCCCCGGCGGGCCGGCGTGCCGCGCGCCCGCTGTCGCCGCCGGCGGTTGGCTGACCCGCGCCGCCCTCAGTCGCGGCAGATCAGCAGCAGCGCACGGTCGTCGTTGACGTCCTTGGCCACCGACTCGATCAGGTGCCAGGCCGCGCCCTGGAAGCCGCTCGCGACGTAGCGGTCGGCCTCGCCCGTCAGCCGGTCGATGCCGTCGGCGATGTCCCGCTCGGAGGTCTCCACCAGGCCGTCCGTGAAGAGCATGAGCACATCCCCCGGGCGCAGGCTGCCCTTGAGCGGGTCGAAGCACGCGCCGTCGTACACGCCGAGCAGCGGGCCCTCGGCCGCCATCTCCTCCCAGCGCCCGGTGCCCGCGTTCAGGTGCAGCGCGGGTGGATGGCCGGCGGAGTACAGCTCGTAGTCCCCGCTGTCGAGGTCGAGTACCAGGTGGATGGAGGTGGCGAAGCCCTCGTCCCAGTCCTGTCGGAGCAGGTAGCCGTTGGCGGCGGGCAGGAAGCCGTGCGGCGGCAGCGAGCCGAGCAGGCCGCCGAACGCGCCGGAGAGCAGCAACGCCCGCGAGGCCGCGTCCATGCCCTTGCCGGAGACGTCCGTGAGCACGACCTCCAGGGTGCGCCCGCCACCGGTGCGGGCCGCGACGACGAAGTCACCCGAGAAGGACTGGCCGCCGGCCGGGCGCAGCGACATCTCACGGTGCCAACCGCGCGGCAGCGTCGGCAGCTTGCTCTGCACCCGGATGCGTTCGCGCAGGTCGAAGAGCATGGTCCCGCCGCCACGCCAGGGCACCCCGACCCGGCTGCGGAACTGGGCGATCACCAACCCGAAGAAGCCCACCGCCGCGACCACCAGGATGGTGCCGGCCGTGACCCGGTCCGCGCCACCGGCGTACGACTCCAGCGCCGCGGCCTCGACGATCAGGGCGGCGGCCGAGGCGGCGTACAGGGCGAGCAGGCTGGCCGGGCGGAGCAGCAGGCCGCCCGCGACGATCGGCAGGACCAGCGCGGCGGGGTCGAACAGGTCGGGCTGGGCGATGGTGCCGGCGGCGATGGCCGGCACGGCGGCGAGCAGGGTGACCAGGGCCAGCCAGTCGGAGCCGTCGCCGCGGAAGTAGTCCACCCCGGCCTTGCGCACGTTGGTGCGAGCCCGGTGGAGCGCCTTGCGCAGCCGGGCCGTCGGGGACTCCACACCTCCGGTCATCATCGCATCGGGACCTTATCCACCCTCCGCCATGCTCCGCACGTTTCAACAAACTCCGGCGCATCGCATGGTCGTCCGCGACGCGGGCCGGGGGCGCACGCCTTGGACTACTGGCTGAGAAGGGAATCTTAAGCGAAATGCGTTCGCCTGTGCGGGTACGTCGCGAAGACCACACTCATGACCAGGGGTTCCACGAGCCGCGACCGGGCCGCGCGCGCGGGGCGCCCCGGGCGTGGGACACCTAGTGGCGCTGGCACCCCGGACACCAGAAGAGGTTGCGGGCGGCGAGTTCGGCGGTGCGGATCTCGGCGCCGCAGACGTGGCAGGACTGCCGGGCCCGGCGGTAGACGTACACCTCTCCCCCGTGGTCGTCCACGCGCGGGGCGCGGCCCATCGCCTCGGGCAGGTGCTCGTCCCGCACCGTGTCGATGCGGTTGTTCCGGACGCCTTCGCGCATCAGGTCGACCAGGTCGGACCAGATGGCGTCCCACTCGGCCCGGGTCAGGTCGCGGCCGGGGCGGTAGGGGTCGATGCCGTGCCGGAAGAGCACCTCGGCGCGGTAGACGTTGCCCACCCCGGCGATCACCTTCTGGTCCATGAGCAGCGCGGCGATCGTGGACCGGCTGCGGGAGACCCGCCGCCAGGCGGCCTCGCCGTCCCCGCCGGCCGCCGCGTCCCCCGCGCGCAGCGGGTCGGGGCCCAGCCGGTCGTGTATGGCCTGCTTCTCGGCGTCGGTGATCAGCGCGCAGGTGGTGGGGCCGCGTAGGTCGGCGTACGCGGCGGGGTCGGCGATCCGCAGTCGCACCGTGTCGGTGGGCGGCGGCGCGGGGGCCGGGCCGAAGGTGAGCTTGCCGAAGAGGCCGAGGTGGATGTGGACCCAGCCGGCGGCGGCGAAGCCGAGGAAGAGGTGCTTGCCATGGGCGTCGGCGGCGGTCAGCGGCTGGCCGTCGACCAGCGCGGCACCGTCCGCGAACTTGCCCTGCGGGCTGCTCGCCCGCACCGGCCGGTCGGCGAAGCGCTCCCGGTAGTCCGCCGCGAGACGGTGGATCGTGTGCCCCTCTGGCACGTGGACTCCTGTGGGCGGTGCGGCGGCGGGCCGGGGTGGTGGGCACCCGGCCCGGCGCGCGTCAGGGCTGCGGGTGGTGCGCCGGGATGGCGGGCAGGGTGCCGGTCAGCTCGTACGCCGAGAGCATGTCGATGCGCCGGGTGTGGCGCTCCTCGCCGGAGTACGGGGTGTCCAGGAAGGCCGCGACGAAGGCGGTGGCCTCCTCGGCGGTGTGCATGCGGGCGCCGATGCTGAGCACGTTGGCGTTGTTGTGCTCGCGGCCCAGGCGAGCGGTCTCCTCGCTCCAGGCGAGCGCGGCGCGGGCGCCCTTGACCTTGTTGGCGGCGATCTGCTCGCCGTTGCCTGAGCCCCCGAGGACGATGCCCAGGCTGCCCTCGTCGGCGACGGTGCGCTCGGCGGCGCGCAGGCAGAACGGCGGGTAGTCGTCCTGGGCGTCGAAGACGTGCGGGCCGCAGTCGACGGGCTCGTGCCCGTTGGCCGTCAGCCACTCCACGAGGTGGGTCTTGAGTTCATAGCCGGCATGGTCGGAGCCGAGGTACACGCGCATGTGCTGAGTGTGGCACGAGCCGCGTCGGGTAGACGCGCACGGGTACGGAACGCCCGGTTCCCACGAGCAACGATTTGGAATCACTCCTTCCTCTTCGTTGCGCCCTGAGTTTGAATGCCGGAACCGCACATGGCCCCACCCAAGCGAAGGAACGTGCATGAGTACGCAGCCGCCCCCCGTCAAAGTCGACGGGGCCAGGGACGCGGCGGGGGCTCCGGACGGGGCGTCCGGCGACGGCCTCAAGGCCGGCCTGAAGAACCGCCACCTGTCGATGATCGCGATCGGCGGGGTGATCGGCGCCGGCCTGTTCGTCGGCTCCGGCGCCGGCATCGCCAAGGCGGGGCCCGGCATCCTGGTCTCGTACGCGATCGCCGGCCTGCTGGTCGTCCTGGTGATGCGGATGCTCGGCGAGATGGCGGCGGCCAACCCGACCTCCGGGTCGTTCTCGGCCTACGCGGACCGGGCGCTGGGGCGCTGGGCGGGCTTCACCATCGGCTGGCTCTACTGGTTCTTCTGGGTCGTGGTGCTCGCGGTCGAGGCGACCGCCGCGGCGGGCATCCTCACCGAGTGGGTGCCCGACGTCCCGCAGTGGGGCTGGGCGCTGCTGGTGATGGTCGTGCTGACGGCCACGAACCTGGCCTCGGTCGGCTCGTACGGCGAGTTCGAGTTCTGGTTCGCCGGGATCAAGGTCGTGGCGATCGCCGCGTTCATCGTGATCGCCGGGCTCGCCGTCTTCGGCGTGCTGCCGGACACCGAGGCGGTGGGGACCTCGCATCTGACGGGGGACGGCGGGTTCCTGCCCAACGGCCCCGGCACCATCCTGTCGGGCATGCTGCTGGTCGTCTTCTCCTTCATGGGCAGCGAGATCGTCACGCTGGCCGCGGGCGAGTCCGCGGAGCCGGCGAAGATGGTCAGCCGGGCGACCAACAGCGTCATCTGGCGGATCGGCATCTTCTACCTGGGCTCGATCCTGCTCGTGGTGATGCTCCTGCCGTGGAACTCGCAGGCCCTGCTGGACGACGGCCCCTACGTCGCCGCGCTCAACGAGATCGGCATCCCCCACGCCGGCACGATCATGGACGTGATCGTGGTGACGGCCGTGCTGTCCTGCCTGAACTCCGGCCTCTACACGGCCTCCCGGATGGCCTTCTCGCTGGGCCAGCGCGGTGACGCGCCCGCCGCCTTCGCGCGGGTGGACAAGCGGGGCGTGCCGGCCGCCGCGATCTGGTCCTCGGTGGTCTTCGGCTTCGTCGCCGTCATCTTCAACTACACCTCGCCCGACACAGTCTTCGAGTTCCTGCTGAACTCCTCCGGCGCGGTGGCCCTGTTCGTGTGGATGGTGATCTGCTTCTCGCAGCTGCGGATGCGGCCGATCATCGAGCGCGAGACGCCCGAGCGGCACACGGTGCGCATGTGGCTCTTCCCGTACCTGACGTACGCCACCATCGGCCTGATCGTCTTCATCCTGGGCTACATGCTCTACGACGACGAGGGCCGCGAGAAGATGGTGCTCTCGCTGGCCGTCGGCGCCCTGGTGCTGGTCACCAGCCTGGTCCTGGACCGCAGGCGGCGGCGCGCGGCGCTGGTGGCCGGCGCTTCGGCGGACGCGGACGTCGCGACGGACGGGACCGGCGTGCCCGAGCAGCGCTCCTAGCGCGGGCCCCCGTCTCGCGGGCGGGCCCGCCCGGCCCGCGCCGGCGACGCCCGCCCCCCGTGACGACACCTGGCGCCCCACCCGCCCGTTCGGGCCGGTGGGGCGCCAGGTGCGTACGAGCCCTGGGGCGCGGGTCAGGCGCGGCGCTCCAGCAGCTTCCACGCCGAGGGCAGCAGGCCCATCGCCAGGGCCACCTTGAGCGCGTCGCCCAGCAGGAACGGGGTCAGGCCGGCCGCGACCGCCTGGGACAGCGAGATGTCGGCGGCCAGCGCCAGGTAGGGCACGCCGACGGCGTAGATGATCGCGGAGCCGACGGCCATGGTGCCCACCGTGCGCACCATGTCACGGTCGCCGCCGCGCCGGGCCAGCGCGCCGACCGTGGTGGCGGCCAGCATCATGCCGATGACGTAGCCGAAGGAGGGGGCGGCGGCACCCGAGCCGCCCTCGGCGAACCAGGGCATGCCGGCCATCCCGACCAGCGCGTACACCAGCAGCGAGAGCAGGCCACGGCCGGCGCCGAGGGAGGCGCCGACCAGCAGGGCGGCGAAGGTCTGGCCGGTGACCGGCACGGGCGAGCCCGGCACCGGGACGGCTATCTGGGCGCCGACGCCGGTCAGGGCGGCGCCGCCGACGACCAGGGCCGCGTCCCGGGCGCGGGCGCGGCCGTCGGAGGAGGCGCGCAGCAGGTCGGCCAGGACCGATCCGGGGCGCGCGCTCGTGGTGGTGGCGGTGGCAGTGCTCAACGTTTCTCCCCGAGTGAGGTCGGAACAGCGAAGACAGCAGGGACAGGGCGACGTTAACCCAGCCCTCACCGCGCTCTCACTGTGCACGTAGGACAAAGCCGTCGGCGTCGCGATGGTGGGTGTGACCCGCGCGCCGGGCCCCCACGGCACGCTGCGCGTTCGCCGTTTCGGCTGGTCGCGTGATGCTCGTCACGAAGCGGTGGGCGGTGGCCGGCTCGTTTTGCGGTTCCCCACGGGCGGCGGCGACACTGTGGGCTC
This sequence comes from Streptomyces sp. NPDC057702, assembly GCF_042799315.1. Lineage (NCBI taxonomy): Bacteria > Bacillati > Actinomycetota > Actinomycetes > Kitasatosporales > Streptomycetaceae > Streptomyces > Streptomyces sp. NPDC057702. The sequence goes on from NZ_JBHVJC010000019.1 coordinate 53,665, forward strand.
CCCACCCATACGAGAGTACGAGCACCATGCGCGACAGACCCACGCCGGACCCGGCCGACACCACGGAACCGCTGGCCGGCGGGCTCAAACAGCGCCACATGACGATGCTCGGGCTCGGCGGGGTGATCGGCGCCGGCCTGTTCGTCGGCTCCGGCGCCGGCATCGCGGTGGCCGGCCCCGGCATCGTGCTCTCGTACCTGGTGGCGGGCGCGCTCGCCATGCTGGTGATGCGGATGCTGGGCGAGATGTCGGCGGCGCTGCCGGCCTCGGGCGCGTTCTCGGTGCACGCCGAGCGGGCGCTGGGGCGCTGGGCCGGCTTCACGGTGGGCTGGTTGTACTGGTTCCTGCTGGTCGTGGTGTTGGCCGTGGAGGCGACGGGGGCGGCGGGCATCGCCAACGGCTGGGTGCCGCAGGTGCCGCGCTGGGCCTGGGTGTTGGCGTTCATGGTGGTGTTCACGCTGGCCAACCTGGCGGCGGTGAAGAACTTCGGCGAGTTCGAGTTCTGGTTCGCCACGCTCAAGGTGGGCGCGATCGTGCTCTTCCTGGGGCTGGGGCTGCTGGCGGTCTTCGGGCTGCTGCCGGACACCGAGGCGGTGGGCCTGTCCAACCTGACCGGGCGGGGCGGCTTTCTGCCCGAGGGGTGGGGCGGGGTGGTCTCGGGCGTGCTCGCGGTGGTCTTCGCCTTCGGCGGTCTGGAGGTGGTGACCATCGCGGCGGCCGAGTCGGACGACCCGGCGCGCGCGGTGGGCCGGGCGGTGCGCAGCGCGGTGTGGCGCATCGTCTTCTTCTACATCGGCTCGATGCTGGTGATCGTGACCGTGCTGCCGTGGACACAGATGGCGCCCGGCCGGAGCCCGTACGTGGCGGTGCTCGACCACGTCGGTGTGCCGGCGGCCGGGCAGACCATGAACATCGTGGTGTTCGTGGCGCTGCTGTCGGCGCTCAACGCCAACCTCTACGGCTCCTCACGGATGATCTTCTCGCTGGCCGAGCGCGGCGAGGCGCCGCGCTCGCTGTTGCGGGTGACGGCGGGCGGGGTGCCGCGCCGGGCGGTGTACGCGTCGGTGGCGTTCGGGTTCCTGTCGGTGCTGCTCAACCTCAAGTGGCCGGATTCCATCTTTCAGTACCTGCTGAACGCGGTGGGCGCGGTGCTGCTCTTCGTCTGGGCGTTGATCGCGGCGTCGCAGCTTCGGCTGCGCGGCCGGATGGACCCGGCGACGGTGGCCGCGCTGCCGCTGCGGATGTGGGCCTTCCCCTATCTGACCTGGGCGGCCCTGGTCGCGATGGCCGGGGTTCTGGTGCTGATGCTGACCGACGGTCAGGCGCGTCCGCAGCTGCTGTGGTCGGCCGGCGCGACCCTGGCGGTGCTGGCCGTGGCGGGTGTGCGAGAAGTGGTCAAGGGGCGCGAAGTGGGCGAAGGATCACCAACCTGACGATCGGTCGGGTGCGGAGCGTAACCGTGCCGTCTGCATATCGGACAGGGCTGTCCGAACTGTTGTCCTGAGCGGACACCGGCCCCACACTGGGGCCTTCATGCGCACGTCAGGGCTCTCACGGACTGGACCTTTATCACCATGAAGCGGACCCCCGCGTTCCCCGCGTCGGAGCGCGAGCCATCCAAAGAGGTAACGGACGGCAACGAAGCCGGCGTCACCGACAGCGTCAATCTTGGCCACGGCCTCAAGCAGCGACATCTGTCGATGATCGCGCTGGGTGGCGTGATCGGGGCGGGTCTGTTCGTCGGCTCCGGCGCTGGCATCCGCGCGGCGGGTCCCGCCATCGTCCTCGCGTACGCCGCCTCGGGCCTGCTGGTGATGCTGGTCATGCGGATGCTGGGCGAGATGGCCGCGGCCAACCCCGCCTCCGGCTCGTTCTCGGTGCACGCCGAACGCTCGCTCGGCCCCTGGGCCGGCTTCACCGCCGGCTGGATGTTCTGGATGCTGCTGTGCGTGGCGGTGGCCGCGGAGGCCATCGGCGCCGCCGACATCATGGTCGGCTGGTACCCGGGCACCGAGTCCTGGATGTGGGTCGCCCTGTTCATGGTGGTGTTCACCGGCACCAACCTGGCGGCGGTGAGCAACTTCGGCGAGTTCGAGTTCTGGTTCGCCACGCTCAAGGTCGCCGCGATCGTCACCTTCCTGATCCTGGGCATCCTGGCCATCACGGGGGCCCTGCCGGGCACCGACGCGCCGGGCACCGACAACCTCACCGGCGACGGCGGCTTCCTGCCCAACGGGGTGGACGGCCTGGTCGTGGGCCTGCTGGCGTCGGTGTTCGCCTTCGGTGGCCTGGAGACGGTCACCATCGCCGCCGCCGAGTCGGAGCACCCGCGCAAGGGTGTCGCCAAGGCCGTGCGCACCGCGATGTGGCGCATCGGCCTCTTCTACGTCGGCTCGATGCTGATCATCGTCACCCTCATCCCGTGGGACGACATGGCGGTAGTCAACGACGGCCCCTACGTGGCGGTGCTCAACCACATCGACATCCCGGCGGCCGGCAACACCATGAACGTCATCGTTCTGGTCGCGCTGCTCTCGGCGATGAACGCCAACATCTACGGCGCCTCGCGCATGGCCTACTCGCTGGTCGCGCGCGACCAGGGGCCGCGCTTCCTGAAGGTGGTCAGCAACCGGGTGCCGCGTCGCGCGGTGGTCGCCTCGGCCGCGTTCGGCTTCCTGGCCGTGCTCTTCAACTACTGGTGGCCCGAGACGATCTTCAAGTGGCTGCTGAACATGGTCGGCGCGGCCGTGCTGGTGGTGTGGGGCTTCATCGCCGCCGCCCAGCTGCGCATGCGCCGTCAGCTGGAGCGCGAGGCGCCCGACAAGCTGATCGTGCGCATGTGGCTCTTCCCGTACCTGACGTGGGTGGCGCTCATCGGCACGGTCGGCGTCCTGCTGCTGATGCTGCGTGAGGACGACACGCGCACCCAGCTCTTCTTCACCGCCGGCCTGGCCGTGGTCTTCGCCGTCATCGGCTACGTCCGGCAGCGGGCGGCGACCAACGTCGGCGGCGGCACCGGCGGCACCGACCCGAGCACCAGCCCCGACTCCGGCGCGGCGGCCAAGGACACGCCGGCCGGCTAGCGCGTACGCGTACGGCCCGCCCGCGCACCCCCCTTCGACGAGGCGGTGGCGCACCAGGAGGCGGGGTGGTTCCTCAGACCGGGGGACCACCCCGCCTCCGTCTTTTGGACCAGGTCAGCGCCAGTCCGTGGCGCGAAATGGTCTTGCTGGTAGCGTGCACCTGCAAGTTAATTGCAATAAGCGGTCGGAGGGCTCGGCATGGCCATCTACACACTTCCTGAACTTCCCTATGACTACGCGGCGCTGGCCCCGGTGATCAGCCCGGAGATCATCGAGCTGCACCACGACAAGCACCACGCCGCCTATGTCAAGGGCGCGAACGACACCGTGGAGCAGCTCGCGGAGGCGCGGGACAAGGACCAGTGGGGCGCGATCAACGGCCTGGAGAAGAACCTGGCCTTCCACCTCTCCGGGCACATCCTGCACAGCATCTACTGGCACAACATGACCGGTGAGGGCGGCGGCGAGCCGCTGGACAAGGACGGCGTCGGCGACCTGGCGAACGCCATCACCGAGTCCTTCGGCTCCTTCGCGAAGTTCAAGGCCCACCTCACCAAGGCGTCGGCCACCACCCAGGGTTCGGGTTGGGGCGTGCTGGCGTACGAGCCGGTCAGCGGTCGGCTCGTGGTCGAGCAGATCTACGACCACCAGGGCAACGTGGGCCAGGGCTCGGTGCCGATCCTGGTCTTCGACGCCTGGGAGCACGCCTTCTACCTGCAGTACAAGAACCAGAAGGTGGACTTCATCGAGGCCATGTGGCAGGTCGTCAACTGGCAGGACGTGGCCAAGCGCTACCGCTCGGCCACCGAGCGGGCCGGGAACCTGCTGCTCGCTCCCTGAGCCGGCGACGCGCCCCGGGAGGGCCGGCGGTCCTCGCCGCCTCCCGGACGGGCGCTCCCCCCCCTGCCTCCTGCTGACGTGATCGTCTTCTCACCCTTCACGTAGGCGGGCGGAAAACGGCAAGGCCCCCACGCGGTCGACACGCGTGGGGGCCTTGTCGTGCTCGACCCTCCCACACCCCCCGCGCGTCCACGGCGCCACTCCCCCGCCACACCGGCGCGTCTCCCACCCGGCACGGGCTTCCATTCCCTCCCTTTATCGGCTGCGTGCATCACGCATGAAATGATTCCTACTGACCTACACATGAGACGAAGACGAGGGAGTCCCGTCGTGCCCGGTGAGAACCTGACCCGTGAAGAGGCCCGCAGTCGGGCCGAGCTGCTCACCGTGGACGCGTACGACATCGCGCTCGACGTGCGCGGCGCCCTCGGGCCCGACGCGCCGGCGGGCGAGCCACGCACCTTCCGCTCCACGACCACCATCCGGTTCCGCTGCGCCACCGAGGGCGCGGACTCCTTCGCGGACCTGCTCGCCCCCGCCGTCACCGCCCTCACCCTCAACGGGCGCGAGCTGGACCCGGCCGAGGTCTACGACGGCTCGCGCATCGCGCTGCGCGGCCTGGCCAGCGAGAACGTACTGACCGTGGACGCGCGGTGCGCGTTCAGCAAGACCGGTCAGGGCCTGCACCGCTTCGTGGACCCCGAGGACGGCGAGGTCTACCTCTACACGCACTTCGAGCCGGCCGACGCGCGCCGCGTCTTCGCCAACTTCGAGCAGCCCGACCTGAAGGCCCCCTTCACCTTCGCGGTGACCGCGCCCGAGGGCTGGGTCGTGCTCGGCAACGGCGAGCGGGACGGCGAGAGCACCCCGGCCGAGGGCGGCGGCACGCACACCCGCTTCGCGCCCACCAAGCCGATCTCGACGTACATCACCGCCGTCGTCGCCGGCCCGTACCACTACGAGCGCGACCACTACAGCCGCACCCTGCCCGACGGCAGCACGCTGGAGATCCCGCTGGGCGCGCTCTGCCGCAAGGGGCTGGCCAAGCACTTCGACGCGGACGACATCTTCACCGTCACCAAGCAGGGGCTCGACTTCTTCCACGAGCGGTTCGACTTCCCGTACCCGTTCGGCAAGTACGACCAGGCGTTCGTGCCCGAGTACAACATCGGCGCGATGGAGAACCCGGGCTGCGTCACCTTCCGCGAGGAGTACATCTTCCGGGGCAAGGTCACCCAGGCGTCGTACGAGGCCCGCAGCAACACCCTGCTGCACGAGATGGCCCACATGTGGTTCGGCGACCTGGTCACCATGGAGTGGTGGGACGACCTGTGGCTCAAGGAGTCCTTCGCCGACTTCATGGGCGCCTACGCGCTGGTGGGCGCCACCCGCTTCACCGACGGCTGGATCACCTTCGCCAACCGCCGCAAGAGCTGGGCCTACCGCGCCGACCAGCTCTCCTCCACGCACCCGGTCACCGCCGACATCCGTGACCTGGAGGACGCCAAGCTCAACTTCGACGGCATCACCTACGCCAAGGGCGCCTCGGTGCTCAAGCAGCTCGTGGCCTACGTCGGCGAGGAGGCGTTCCTGGAGGGCGCCCGCCGCTACTTCAAGCGGCACGCCTACGGCAACACCACCCTGGGCGACCTGCTGTCGGTGCTGCAGGAGACCTCGGGCCGCGACATGGCCGCCTGGTCCGCCGCCTGGCTCCAGACCGCCGGCGTCAACGCGCTCACCCCGCAGGCCACCTACGACGCGGCCGAGCGGATCACCGAACTGGCCGTACTTCAGGAGGCCGCCGAGACGCACCCCACGCTGCGCCCGCACCGGATCGCGGTCGGCCTCTACCGGCGTGCGGACGGCGAGCTCAAGCGGTACGCGCGGGCCGAGGTGGACGTGGCCGGGCCGCGCACGGTGGTCGCCGAGCTGGCGGGGGCCGAGCGGCCCGACCTGATCCTGGTCAACGACGAGGACCTCACGTACTGCAAGATCCGCTTCGACGAGGGCTCGCTGGCCACCCTGCGCCGGCACCTGGGCGAGCTGAGCGACCCGATGGCGCGCGCCCTGTGCTGGTCGGCGCTGTGGAACCTGACCCGGGACGGGTTGGTGCCGGCCCGCGACTTCCTGGCCCTGGTGGAGTCGTTCGCCGGCGCGGAGACCGACATCGGCGTACTCCAGATGGTGCAGGCGTGGGCGGGTTCGGCGCTGGCCCACTACGCGGCGCCCGCCTCGCGCGAGGCCGCCGGGCAGGCGCTGGCCCAGGCCGCGCTGCGGGAGCTGCGGCAGGCCGAGCCGGGCGGCGGCCACCAGCTGGCCTGGGCCCGCTTCTTCGCCGGCGCGGCTACCACCGAGGCCGACCTGCAACTCCTGGACGGCCTGCTGGCGGGCACGGCCAAGGTGGACGGCCTGGCGGTGGACCAGGAGCTGCGCTGGACGTTCCTGGCCCAGCTCGCCGCGCACGGCATGGCCGACGCGGCGCGTATCGACGCCGAACTGGCCCGTGACGACACCGCCTCCGGCAAGCGGCACCAGGTGCGCTGCCTGGCCGCGCGTCCCTCGGCCGAGGTCAAGGCCGCGGCCTGGGCGGCCGTGGTGGACACCGACGAGCTGTCCAACGCGCTGGTGGAGGCGACCATCGCGGGCTTCGGGCCGACGCACCAGCGCGCGCTGCTGGCCCCGTTCGCGCCGCGCTACCTGGCGGCCCTGGAGCGCGTGTGGCGGGAGCGGTCCATCGAGATCGGGATGTCCGTCGTGTCGGGCCTCTTCCCGATCCAGCAGGGTGACCAGGCCACCCTCGACGCCGTCCAGGACTGGCTGGACGCGCACGCCGACGCCGCGCCGGCGCTGCGCCGCCTGGTCGCCGAGGGCCGCGACGACCTGGCCCGCGCGGTGCTGGCCCAGTCGCGCGACGCGGCCTCCGCCGGCTGACCTCACACCAGCGCGCCCTCGCGGGGGCGGCCGGGGACCTCGTCCACCGGCCGCCCTCGCCGTGCGTCGTCGCCGCGTGGGGTCGCCGTGCGGCGGGCGTCACCGGCGGGCGGCGGGCCGAGGGGGGGGTGTTCGCCCCGCACCGGGCGCGGGGGAGGGCACGGGCCGGCGGTGGTGCGGCCCCCGGGCCGGGGCCGGAGGTGGCCCCGGGCGTGGTGGCGGGCGGGGCGCGACCGGAAATGGTGGCGAAAGTCGAACTTATGCCCTTTGGTGCAGGTTTGTACCAGGATTTCGTCAGTTCTGTCACGGAGCTGACCCGCTGGCACGGGCGCGGGAACCTGCGGGGCATGACCGCTGACTTCACCGCCCCGCGCGGTGCCGCGACGCCCCGTCCGCTGGGGCACCTGTCCACCGCCCAGTGCCGCGTCATGACGGAACGCCAGCTGCACGAGCACGGGGTGCCCGCCGCCCTGGTCGCCGAGCGCGGGCGGACCGGCGGGCCCTGGCAGCAGCTCCTGCCCGGGGTGTACCTGCTGCACCCGGGGCGGCCCAGCGGCGAGGAGCGCGTCCTGGCGGCGCTGTTGTACGCGGCGCCACCGGGCTCGGAGCGGGACCCGGGCCCGGACCCGGTGGCGCTGGTGACCGGGGCGGCGGCGCTGGCGCTGCACGGGTTCGCCGCCGTGCCGCCGCTGGCGGCGCTGGAGCGGGTCGACGTCCTGGTGACCCACCCCCGCCGCCCGCGCTCGACCGCCTTCGCGTGCCTGTCGCGCACCGCGGCCCTGCCCCACCCGCACGTCGTCGCCGGGCTGCCGGTAGCCCCGGTGGCCCGCGCCCTGACCGACTTCGCCCGGGCTTCCGGTGGCGCGGCCCAGGTGCGCGCGGTGCTGGTGGAGGCGGTCCGGGGCGGGCACTGTCGGGCCGACGCGCTGGTGGGTGAGCTGACCCGGTCCCGGGCGCTGGAGCAGCCGCACGTGGCGGACGCGATCGCGGGGCTGCTGGCCGAGGGGCGCGCCGTCGCGGAGGGGCTGCTCTACCGCATGGTGCGCGAACACGGGCTGCCCGAGCCGCTGTGGAACGTGGGGCTGCGGCTGCCCGGCGGCGCGTATCTGGCCGGCGTGGACGCGTACTGGCCGCGTCAGGCGGTGGCCGTCGAGCTGGTGGCGCGCGAACCGCTCACCGACGGGCGCGGCCCCTGGCCGCCGGACGCGCGCCGCCGCGAGCATCTGGCGGGGCTGGGCATCACGGCCCTCCAGCTCACCGCGCGCCGACTGCGGGGCGGTCTGGAGGGGCAGGCCGCGATCGTGCGGACCGCGCTGATGGCGTCCGTCGACCGCGAGCCCGCCGCCTCGGTGGTTATCCTGCCGCGCTGATCAGCGAGGACGGGCCGGCGCGGTGGGGCGCCCGCGGGGTGAGTCCGCGCCCGGCGTCGACCCCGGTGTCGGAGTCCGTGCCGGTGGCGGTGCCACTGCCACTGCCGGTGCCGGTGCCGGTGCCGGTGCCACTGCTGGTGCCGCAGAACTCCGCGTTGAGCACGGCCACCCCGTCGCCGGACCAGTCGCCGTTGAAGTTGAGCGCGATCTGGTGGCGGGCGTCCTCGCTGGAGAAGGCGTACGAGACGGAGCCGGCGATGCCCCCGTCGTGGCCCCAGACCTTGGTGCCGCAGGACAGTGGCGCCTCGGCGATGCCCAGCCCGTAGCGCGCCGGGCTGTTCCCGCCGACCGACACCGTCCTCTTCATCTCCGCCAGCTCCGCGCGGGGCAGCAGCCTGCCCTGGAGCAGGGCGGCGTAGAAGCGGTTGATGTCGGCGTTGGTGGAGATGATCTCGCCGGCCGACCAGCCCCAGGACGGGTTGAGCCGGGTGGTGTCGTACGTCGTGTGCCGGGGGTCGTCAGGGAACCTGGTGTAGCCGCGACCGTGCGGGCCGGGCACGCCCGCCCTGGTGCCGGGCAGGGTGGTGGAGCGCAGTCCGAGCGGCTCGATGACGCGGCGCTGGACCTGCGTGGCGTACGGGGTGCCGGTGACCTTCTCGATGATGAGGCCGGCCAGCAGGTAGTTGGTGTTGGAGTACTTCCAGTCCGTGCCCGGCGCGAAGTCGGGCCGGTGGCGCATGGCGATGGCGACGGCCGCACGCGGCTTCAGGGTCTCGTAGCGGTGCTTGAGGAAGCCGATGCCCAGGTAGGTGTCCGCGAACTCCTGGTCGGCGGTGTAGTTGAAGATGCCGCTGGTGTGGTTGAGGAGCTGGCGGACCGTGATCCGGCGGCCGTCGTGGCCGTTGCCCCGGACCAGGTCGGGCAGGTAGGTCTCGACGGGCGCGTCCAGGTCGACCTTGCCCTCGGCTCGTAGCTGGAGCATGACGGTCGCGGTGAACGTCTTGGTGATGCTGCCCACCCGGTACCGGTCGTTCTCGCCGCGCGGCGCGCCCGTCCGCAGGTCGGCCACGCCCGCGTCGCCGTTCCACACGCCGCGCCCGTCGCGCGCCTGGGCCAGCACGCCCGGTACGCCCGCGTCGCTGACCTGCGCGTCCATCGCGGCCTGGGTCGCCGTGTGGCCGGCCGCGCGCGCCGGGCCGCCGGCGCTCCCGGTGGCCCCCGCGACGGGGGCCGTCAGGACGGCGGCCCCCAGTGCCGCGATCGCGGTCGCCCCCACCACGGCGGTTCGTATCGCTCGTGCCCGCATCTGCGTCAGCCTCTCTTCCGCGCGTCGCCGCGCGTCGTCCGACCTAGGTCCTCGCTCTGTCATGAGGTCAGGACGTCGGGCCGGGGAGGCGGGTTGACCACGGGCCGGCCCTGGTGGGCCGGGTCACACGGGACGCGCCCCCCGGCCGGGGCGGGGTGGGCCGGGGGCCGGTCGGGGCGCGGGGGTGGCCTGGACTAGCGCTTGCGGAGCAGGAGTTCGGTGTTGCGGTCGTGCGGGTCGCCGGCCAGTGCGGTGCTGCGCTGGGGGGCGTTGAACGACAGCTCGCGATAGAGGGAGGCCAGGCCGGTCTGCGAGAGGTCGGTGTGGTCGGCACGGTGCGGGGCGGCCGACTCGACGAGGGTGGTGAACAGCGAGAGGGTGCCGTCCTGGTTGTCCACCAGCTCGATGACGCGGGCCAGTTGGGGGTAGTCGACGTGCGAGGCGGTGGTGATCTCCCAGAACGTCTTGCGCGGGGTGATCTCGTTCTTGTGGCTGTGCCCGTTGATCCAGGCGACCACCTGCGGGTTGCGCTGGAAGAGCGCCACGAGTTCGGCGCCGCTGTGCCGGGCCTCCTTCGGCCGGGCCGGGTCGCGGTTCATGTTCTTCATGCTGCGGCTGTAGTGGTGACTGAAGACGATGACGCGCTGGTCCCGATGCGCCTTCAACGTCCGCTCCAGCCAGCGCAGTTGGGCCGTTCCGACGGATCCGGTGTAGTGGCCGCCGGGGTCGGTGGAGTCCAGGCTGATCCCGATGACGTCGGCGGAGATCGGGAACGTGTAGTACAGGGTGCCCGCGTCGAGGTTGGCGCGCGTGTAGCCGTGGCCGACGGGCCCGGGGCCGGTGTGGCGCGGGTCGAGGTGGGCGGTCAGGTACTCGCGGGGGGTGAAGGGCGCGCGGCGCTCGTCGGGGGTGACGGTACGCATGCGCTTGGCGTGCGCGCGCAGCAGTTCCCGGGTCCGCTTGCCGGTGGGGTCCTGGCCGACGCGCTCGGCCTGGTAGAGCTTCTCGGCCTCGGCCGCGGGGATGAGCTGGAGCTTGCGCCGGCCGGTGGCGAAGTCGGCGAGGAAGTCACCGCCGAAGGCGTAGGCGCCGCCGTTCAGGTCGTCGTGGTTGCCGATGGTGGAGTACCAGGGCATCCGCAGCCCGGGACTGTTGACCTGGCGCAGCGCGGCTTCCAGGAAGCCGTCCAGGCGGGGGAAGCCCAGCTTCTTGTCGGCGTCGCGCAGCGCGCTGTCGGGGTGCCAGAACTCGCGCAGCCCGCTGTTCTGGACGCCCTCGTAGTGGTGCGGGTCGCCGGTGTTGGGGGTGATCCGGCCGCCGCTCATGGCGGTCAGGAACCAGTCGAGTTCGACCTTGGCGTTGTTGTCGGTGTTGTCGCCCGTGGTCATCGCGAAGGCCAGCGGGGCGCCGGTGGCCGGGCCGTGCCGCAGCGCGTTGATCCGCTCCACCAGCGAGACGGCGCCGACGACGGTCAGCGCCTCGTGCGGGCGCCAGGCGTTGACCCGGCCCGAGCGCATGAACTCGTACCGCAGCGGGTGCTGCACGTCGGTCAGGTGCAGGTCGGTGAGCTGCACGAACGCGGCCAGCGTGGTGCGCCGGTCGGCGCGGCCGGCCTGGGCGGCGGCCAGTTCGCCGCGCACCTGGCGGGCCCAGCCGGGGCCGTCGCCCAGTCGCCGGTAGGCGCCGGTGCCGCGCGGGGCGGCGACGCTGTGCAGCGTGGTGCCCGTGACCGACGGGCGGGCCGGCGCGGGGGCGGCCCGGTGGGCGGCGCCGGGGGCGGCGGGCGGGGCGGGCGAGGGGGAGGCGGTCGCGGACCCGGAGGTGGGCCCGAAGGCGAGGCCGAGCCCGACGGCCGCGCCGGTGCCCCCGGCCGCGGCGAGCAGGGTACGACGGTTGACCGCGGCGACGGCCGAGGTGGCCGTCGAGGCGGCGGAGCGAAGGCGGGACCGGGCGATACGGGACATGCGCGCTCTCCCCGAGTCGGTGCGCGGAAGCGGTGGGGGCCTGGCGGTCGAGCTGCCAGGGACGGGCCGGCCGGGGCGGTGACCGGCCGCCGCCGTCACGTTGGATCGTTGGCAGCGGGAATGGCCGCCGCGTGAACGCGACGGCAACGCGTGACGCCCATCTCCGCACGTGGATCACCCCTGCCGGGGACGGTCACGGGCCGCTCGCCCCCGGGCGTTGTGCCGGTCACCGCGTGTTCACCGGGCGTGGGAACGGGCCGCGCCGGGCCCCGCGTGCGCGACCCAGGCTCCGGTGCCAGCATGTGGAGTGGGACAAGCGACACGCCGCGTGTGAGGAGCCTCCCGTGACGGGCACCAAGAAGTGGAACGCCGAGATCACCATCACCGAGGTCGGCCGTGAGGTGACCGCCGAGGCCAGGCTGCGCGGGGACGCCAGTGGCCCGCTGGTCGGCCACGGCTCCGCCGTGTGCAAGCCCACCGACGCCAACGTCCCCGCGATCGGCGACGAACTGGCCGCCGCCCGGGCGTTCTCCGACCTCAGCCACCAGCTGCTGCAGAACGCCGCGCAGGACATCGAGGCGCATACCCGCCAGCACCAGCCGGTCGACGGCCTCCGGGTCTGACCGCCCCCCCGCCGGGCTCGCGCAGCGGCCTTCGGTGGGGCCCTGACCCGCGCGCGCCGCGCGGGCCGCCGGCGGCGAGCGGGCGCGCGGGGCTGACTCGCGCACGGGCCGGCCCCCGGCTGGTCGCGTACGAGCCGGGCCGACGGACGGCGAGCGGGCGGGACCTGGCGAGCGGGCGGCGGACCCCGGTGACGGCCGGTCCGCCGCGTACGAGAGCCCGCCGCGCCACCCCGACGGCGCGGGCGAGGACCAGGGCGTACGCCGGACCGCGGGACGCGGGCGCCATGACGAGCCGGCGGCGGGGCGCCGCGACCGGACGCCCCGCCGGGCGCGTACGCCGAGCCGCCGCCGAGCCACTGCGGCGGGCAGATCCCGGCACCCCACGCGGTCGACCGCCGAACCGACCGCCGAACCGGTGGGCCCGACCAGTCGCCGAGCCGTCACGCGCGCCGAGGCCCCGCGCGGGCCGGTACGTCGGGCCGCCACGCCCGCCCTGCCGCCACCCCGCACCGAGTCGACACGCCATGCCGGCCGCCGGGCTGGTCCGCCGGACGGACGGCCGCGTCACCGGGCCGCCGACCGGCCCGCTGCGGGGGACGAGGCGCCAGGGCAGCCCCGGCCGGGCGAGGCGAGCGAGATGAGCGCGGCGTACCAGGGGTAGCGCGGCCGCGCCGTACCCGCCCCACCCGACTCCCGGCCCTCACGCGCTCCTGGCCCTCACACGCTTCCGGCGGCCGCGCGACCCCCGTTCCTCCGCGGCCCCCGCCCCCGCACCTGCCCCGTGTCCGGGCCCCGCCGCACGTACCCGAGCGGCCCGCCTCTCCCCCGCGCACGCTCCGCGCCCGGCCCACCCCGCTCCGGGTCGCGGCACGCGCCCCGTGGCTCCGCACGCTCCCGCGCCACCCGCTCCCCGTCAGGGCGCGAGCCCTCACCACCCGCCCGCTATCGCGGTATTGCGGGCGCTTCGTCGTGCGTGCCGCTTGGCGGGAATATGCCAAACGCGCGGTCTGGCTCGGGCGGCACTCCCCAACAACGCGTCCTTACACCAGGGTGAACGGTCTATTGGCTCCGTATTCCGAACAAGGATGCCCATGTCCCGATCACCAGTAGACATATCCCGACGCAAGAGACGCACGGCGCGGGTGGTGCTCGCCGCGGGTCTGGTGGCGGCGCTGTCCGCCGCCGGCGTGGCGCCCGTCCTCGCGGAGGAGGCCGGCCCGGTCGGCGCCTCGCTGACCGCCACCGACCCGGCCAAGCCCGTCAAGCCGGCCGGCGACAAGCTCGGCGCGGCCGACGCCAGGGTGTTGGCCGAGGCCAAGGCCGAGGGCGACAAGACGATCACGATGATGGTGGCGGCCGAGCCCGGTTCGACCGGCCGGGTCGCCGACGTGCTGGACGCCGTCAGGGGCGCGTCCGTCGGCCGCACCCACGACAAGCTGGGCTACGTGCGCGCCACCGTGCCCATCGCGCAGGCGGACCGGGCCATCGGGGCGGCCAAGCGGCTGGCCGACGTGCACGGCATCGACCTCAAGCACGAGATCAGGCTGCCGGACCCGCGACCGGACGTCGCGACCGAGCGCGACGGCGCCTTTGCCAAGCCCGGTTCGTACCCCGCCCCGGGCCGGAACACGCCGGCCAGGAACCCGTACCAGCCCGCCCACGAGACGGGCGCCGTGGACTTCGTACAGAAGAACCCGCGCGCCGACGGCCGTGGCGTGACGATCGGCGTCATCGACTCGGGCGTGGACCTGGCGCACCCCGCGCTCCAGAAGACCACCACCGGCGAACGCAAGATCGTGGACTGGGTGACGGCGACCGACCCGATCACCGACGAGGACGGCACCTGGCGCCCGATGACCACCAGCGTCTCGGGCCCCACCTTCACCTACCGGGGCCGCACGTACACCGCCCCGAAGGGCTCGTACCAGGTCAGCCGCTTCGAGGAGAAGATCACTGACGGCGGTCCGGACGGCAGCGACTACCACGGCGACGTCAACCGCGACGGCGACAAGGACGACGCGTGGGCGCTGTTGTACGACGCGGCGAACGGGACCGTGCGCGTCGACCTCAACGACAACGGTGACTTCACCGACGACACGCCGATGAAGCCCTACCGGGACGGGTACCAGGTCGGCTACTTCGGCACGGACGACCCGAAGACCCCGGTCGCCGAGCGCTCGCCGTTCGTCGTGGAGATCCGCGAGAACGTGCCGCTGGACCCGCTGGGTGGCGACAACGTCGGCAAGAAGGCCGACTTCGTCAACATCGGCATCATCGAGTCCGAGCACGGCACGCACGTGGCGGGCATCACGGCGGCCAACAAGCTCTTCGGCGGGAAGATGAACGGCGCCGCCCCCGGCGCCAAGATCGTCTCCTCGCGGGCGTGCAGCTGGGGCGGCGGCTGCACCAACGTGGCGCTGACCGAGGGCATGATCGACCTGGTCACCCAGCGCGGCGTGGACATCGTCAACATGTCGATCGGTGGCCTGCCGCCGCTGAACGACGGCAACAACGCGCGCTCGGAGCTGTACACGCGGCTCATCGACACCTACGGCGTGCAGCTCGTCATCTCGGCGGGCAACAGCGGCCCCGGCGTCAACACCATCGGTGACCCGGCGCTGGCCGACAAGGTGATCAGCGTGGGCGCCGGGGTCTCCAAGGAGACCTGGGCCGCCAACTACGGCTCCGCCGTCAAGCGCGCCTACCACCTGTTCCCGTTCTCCTCGCGCGGCCCGCGCGAGGACGGCGGCTTCACGCCGACCCTGGTCGCCCCGGGGTCGTCGATCAACACCACCCAGACCTGGATACCCGGCGGCCCGGTCAAGGAGGCGGGCTACGACCTGCCGGTGGGCTACAGCATGCTGCAGGGCACCTCGATGGCCTCGCCGCAGGCGGCCGGCGCCTCCGCGCTGCTGCTCTCGGCGGCCCGCCAGCAGGGCCTCAAGCTGACCCCGGCCACCCTGCGCACCGCGCTGACCAGCACCGCGCACCGGATTCCCGGTGTGCAGGCGTACGAGCAGGGCGCCGGTCGGATGGACGTCGTGGAGGCGTGGAAGTCGATCCGTCGGGGCGCGCACTCCCACGCGTACACGGTCAAGGCGCCGGTCAAGACGGCGCTGTCGGACTACCTGAAGACCCCGGGCTTCGGCACCGGTGTCCACGACCGCGAGAGCGGTCTGAAGCCCGGCCAGACCAGGACGTACGACGTGACGATCACGCGCACCACGGGCCCGGCGGGCCCGGTGCGGCACACGCTGCGCTGGCGGAACAACAGCGGCGCGTTCCGGCTGGCGGGTGCCGGTGGCGTGGCGCTGCCGCTGAACAAGCCGGTCACCGTCAAGGTCGTCGCGCGGCCCGGCGCGGTGGGCACGCACAGCGCCATCCTGGAGGTCGACGACCCGCGTACCGAGGGGATCGACCACCAGGTGCTGAACACCGTCGTGGTGGCCAAGCCGCTGGTCGGCCCGGGGTACGCGGTCAAGGAGTCGGGTTCGGTCCAGCGCAACGCGCCGACCTCGTACTTCGTGCGCGTGCCGCAGGGCGCCAAGAGCCTTGAGGTGGTGCTGGACGGGCTGCGCGGGAAGAGCCAGACCCGGTTCATCGCGATCAACCCGTACGGCGTGCCGGTCGACTCGACGTCCTCGATCGTCTGCTACCCGCACTACGACAACCCGGCCAACACCTGCCGGCCCGACCGGCGCGCGTACGCCAACCCGATCCCGGGCGTGTGGGAGATCGAGGTGGAGGCGCGGCGCACCTCGCCGAGCCTGGACAACCCCTACCGGCTCACGGTCAACGCGCTGGGCAGCACCTTCGACCCGCAGACGCGGGAGCTCGCGGAGGCGAAGATCGGTCAGGCCACCCCGGTGGAGTGGAAGGTCAGCAACGGGTTCGGCCCGATCGACGGCACGCTCCGGGGCGGCCCGCTGGGCTCCGCGCACACCGAGCGGGCCACGATCACGCAGGGGCAGACCCAGCGCACCCAGGTCACGGTCGCCGAGGGCGCCACGCGCCTGGACGTGGCGATCGGCGGCGCCGCCGACGGCAAGGCCGACCTGGACCTGGCCGTGGTCCTCGACGGCCAGGTGGTGGGCGACTCCACCTCCTCCGGTTCGGACGAGAAGGTGTCGCTGCGCGCTCCCAAGGCGGGCACGTACACCATCGAGGTGGCGGGCTACTCGGTGCCGTCGGGGAGCACCACCTACGACTACCGGGACCTGTTCTTCGCGCCCTCGCTCGGCGAGCTGAAGGCCGACAGCGGCAAGCGGATCACGCTCGGCAACGGTGAGTCGACCCAGGTCACGGCCGATGTGGTGGTCGCGGGTCCGGCGCCGGAAGGCCGCACGTTCTTCGGTGAGCTCGCGCTGGTCAACCAGGCGGGCACCAGCACCGGCGGCGGCAGCGTGCGGATCGGGAAGGTCGTTCCGTAACACCCGGGGCGTTCCGCGCCTGTTGTGACACCGTGCGGAACATCGTGTGACATCTGATGATTTCCAGGTCGTCCACGGGCGGCGGTGGCGGGGCGGGCCAGCGACACCGGCTCGCCCCGCCGGCGTTCCCTCACCCGCCCACCACCCGCCGGGTTCCGGCCCCGGCGGGCCCGCGCCGGCCACGGCCCCCGGGGGGCGGCCCGCCCGCGTCCGCCGCGCGATATTCCGCGAGGCGGCGACGGGCGGCGTGGAAGGATGGTCGCTACGCCGAGTTACGTCGAGATCGTTTGGAGATGCCCAGGTGCCTGGCACGAATCTGACCCGCGAAGAGGCGCAGGAGCGGGCGCGCCTGCTGACTGTCGACGCGTACGAGATCGAGCTCGATCTCTCCGGCGCGCAGGAAGGTGGCACTTACCGTTCGGTGACCACGGTCCGGTTCGACAGTGCCGAGGCCGGCGCGTCCTCGTTCATCGACCTGGTCGCGCCCTCGGTGCGTGAGGTGGTGCTCAACGGCGCGGCGCTGGAGGTGGCCGAGGTCTTCGCCGACTCCCGGATCGCGCTGGCGGGCCTGGTGGCCGGGCGCAACGAGCTGCGGGTGGTCGCCGACTGCGCGTACACCAACACCGGCGAGGGCCTGCACCGGTTCGTGGACCCGGTCGACGAGCAGGCGTACCTGTACACCCAGTTCGAGGTGCCGGACGCGCGGCGGGTCTTCGCCAACTTCGAGCAGCCCGACCTGAAGGCGACGTTCCAGTTCACCGTGGTGGCCCCGGCGGGCTGGACGGTCATCTCCAACTCGCCCACGCCCGAGCCCCGGGACAACGTCTGGAGCTTCGCGCCGACCCCGCGCCTGTCCAGCTACGTCACGGCGCTCATCGTCGGCCCGTACCACAGCGTGCACAGCGCGTACGAGAAGGACGGGCGCACGGTGCCGCTGGGCATCTACTGCCGTCCCTCGCTGGCCGAGTTCCTGGACGCGGACGCGATCTTCGACGTCACGCGGCAGGGCTTCGCGTGGTTCGAGGAGAAGTTCGACTACGCGTACCCGTTCGCCAAGTACGACCAGCTCTTCGTGCCCGAGTTCAACGCCGGGGCGATGGAGAACGCGGGCGCCGTCACCATCCGCGACCAGTACGTCTTCCGCTCGAAGGTCACCGACGCGGCGTACGAGGTGCGGGCGGCCACGATCCTGCACGAGCTGGCGCACATGTGGTTCGGCGACCTGGTCACCATGGAGTGGTGGAACGACCTGTGGCTGAACGAGTCGTTCGCCACCTACGCCGAGGCCGCCTGCCAGGCGTACGCCCCGGGTTCGAAGTGGCCGCACTCGTGGACCACGTTCGCCAACCAGATGAAGACCTGGGCCTACCGCCAGGACCAGCTGCCCTCCACGCACCCGATCATGGCCGAGATCCGCGATCTGGACGACGTGCTGGTCAACTTCGACGGCATCACCTACGCCAAGGGCGCCAGCGTCCTCAAGCAACTGGTGGCCTACGTCGGCCAGGACGAGTTCTTCCGTGGCGTGCAGGCGTACTTCAAGCGGCACGCGTACGGCAACACACGGCTGAGCGACCTGCTGGGCGCCCTGGAGGAGACCAGCGGGCGTGACCTGAAGACCTGGTCGAAGGCGTGGCTGGAGACGGCCGGCATCAACGTGCTGCGCCCGGAGATCGAGACCGACGCCGACGGCGTCATCACCTCCTTCGCCGTCCGCCAGGAGGCCCCGGCCCTGCCCGCCGGCGCCAAGGGCGAGCCGACGCTGCGCCCGCACCGGATCGCGATCGGCGCCTACGACCTGGACGCGGACGGCAAGCTGGTGCGCGGCGCCGGCGTCCCCGCCGGCGAGGACTGGGGCCGGATCGAGCTGGACGTGGACGGCGAGCTGACGCCCGTGCCGCAGCTGGTCGGCAAGAAGCGGCCCGCGGTGGTGCTGCTCAACGACGACGACCTGTCGTACGCCAAGGTGCGCCTGGACGCGGAGTCGCTGCGCCAGGTCACCCAGCACCTGGGCGATTTCGCCGAGTCCCTGCCGCGCGCGCTGAGCTGGGCCTCGGCCTGGGACATGACCCGCGACGGCGAACTGGCCACCCGGGACTACCTGGAGCTGGTCCTGTCGGGCGTGGGCAAGGAGAGCGACATCGGCGTCGTGCAGTCGCTGCACCGCCAGGTGAAGCTGGCCCTGGACGCGTACGCGGCGCCCGAGTGGCGGGAGCGCGGGCTGGCCCGGTGGGGCGAGGCCGCCCTGGAGCACCTGCGGTCCGCCACGCCCGGCGGCGACCACCAGTTGGCGTGGGCGCGCGCGTTCGCGGCGACCGCCCGCACCGAGGACCACCTGGACCTGCTGGCCGCGCTGCTGGACGGCAGCCAGGTCATCGAGGGGCTGGCGGTGGACACCGACCTGCGCTGGACGCTGGTGCAGCGGCTGGCCGCCACGGGGCGCGTCGACGAGGCGGCCATCGCGGCCGAGCTGGAGCGGGATCGGACCTCGGCCGGCGAGCAGCACGCGGCCAGCGCCCGCGCGGCGCGGCCGACGGCGGAGGCCAAGGCGGCGGTGTGGGCGGCGGTCGTGGAGTCCGACACGCTGCCCAACGCCATGCAGGAGGCGACGATCAACGGCTTCGTCCAGGCCGACCAGCGCGAGCTGCTCGCGCCGTACGCCGAGAAGTACTTCGCGGCGGTCAAGGGCGTCTGGGACGACCGCAGCCACGAGATCGCCCAGCAGATCGCGGTCGGCCTCTACCCGTCGCTGCAGATCTCGCAGGCCACGCTGGACGCCACGGACGCGTGGCTGGCCAGTGCCGACCCGAGCCCGGCGCTGCGCCGGGTGGTGACCGAGAGCCGCGCGGGCGTGGAGCGCGCGCTGCGCGCGCGGCAGGCGGACGCGGCGGCGGCCAGCTAGCGCCGGCCCACGGTCGGCCTCGGTGGACGAGGCGGGGCCGGCCTCCGGAGCGATCCGGAGGCCGGCCCTTTCGTGCTGCCGTGGCGACCCGTGGCGGGATGCCACGGGGCGGGTGCCCCGGGGTCGCCAGCCGCTATCCCGCTGGCCCGCGTGGCCGCTGGCCCGCGCTCGGGCGGGCGGGGGTCCGGCGGGTGGGCGGGGGTCCGGCGGGTGGCCGGGGGGCCGGCGGGTGGCCCGGGCCGGGTGTGGCCAGGGCTCAGCGGCCTCGGGCGGCCCGGCGGGCGAGCAGTGCCTCGCGGCGCTCGTCGAAGCGGGTGGCCTGGTCGTTGAGGCCGCCCATGTACAGGCCGAGCTCCTCCTGGGCGGCGAGCCCGTCGGGGCCGAGTCCGCTGATCTCCAGCACCTTGAGGAAGCGCAGCACCGGCTGGAGCACGTCGTCGTGGTGGATGCGCAGGTTGTAGATGCCGCCGATGGCCATCTGGGCCGCGGCCCGCTCGAAGCCGGGGATGCCGTGGCCCGGCATCCGGAAGGCCACCACCACGTCGCGTACGGCGCACATGGTCTGGTCGGGCGCCATCTCGAACGCCGCGCCCAGCAGGTTGCGGTAGAAGACCATGTGCAGGTTCTCGTCGGTGGCGATACGCGCCAGCATCCGGTCACACACCGGGTCGCCCGAGTGGTGGCCGGTGTTGCGGTGCGAGATGCGGGTGGCGAGTTCCTGGAAGGCGACGTACGCGACCGAGTGCAGCATGCTGTGCGCGTTGTCGGACTCGAACCCCTCCGACATGTGCGACATGCGGAAGCGTTCGAGCTCGACGGGGTCCACGGCGCGCGAGGTGAGCAGGTAGTCCCGCATGACGATGCCGTGCCGACCCTCTTCCGCGGTCCACCGGTGCACCCAGGTGCCCCAGGCGCCGTCGCGGCCGAACAGCGTGGCGATCTCGTGGTGGTAGCTGGGCAGGTTGTCCTCGGTCAGGAGGTTGACCACCAGCGCCACCCGGCCCACGGAGCTGACCTTGGACTGCTCGGGGGCCCACGCCTCGCCGCCCATGACGCCGTCGAAGTTACGGCCGTCGCTCCACGGGACGTACTCGTGGGGCATCCATTCCTTGGCGACGCGCAGATGCCGGTTGAGCTCGGTCTCGACGACCTCTTCGAGCGCGTACAACAACTGGCTGTCGCTCCACGCGGCCTTTCCCGTACGGCGTTGTATGGCGGTGGTCACAGCGGGGACTCCTGGGGACGGGGAGCGACGGACTACTGGGGACGTGTCCGACCTACGGTTCCGTAGGTTACGACAACGTAGGTTAAAGCGTCCGTAAACGCCAAGCCGCCACCGCCCGCCCCGGGCGCCCTGGGCGCCGGGCGACGCGGGGGGGGGGCCAACGCGGGGGGCGATCCCGTCGGTGAGCGCGCAGGCAGGCGCAGGTGGGCGCAGCCCCGGTCCCGCTGGACGGTGAAGCCGTCGGCAGCGTGGCCGCGTGCGGGGGGCGGGCGGTTCCCAGCGGACCGCGTCCGGCGGCGGCTGGCGCACGCCGGGCGTACCGCCCTGGACGGCGGCGGCCTCGATGCGACGCGCCGCGGACGGTTACCCCGAACGTGTGCGGTGTCGGCGACCGGTCCGTGGACGACGCCGGGCGTGGTGAGTCGGATCGGCGCCCGGTCGCGGCCGTCCGCGTCCGGGAGGGGCCGCTCGGCGCCGGCCCTCCCACCTGTCCGTAGCCCTCCCCTCGGTGGCTGAGGATCGTCGGGTCGCGCGCGGCCGACCCGGGTAGCGGAAGGCCCTCCCGCTGCCCGAAGAACTCGTCGTGGGCCGCGACCACTCCGCCGCCCAGCCGCAGGTCGGCCAGGTCCACGAGAGCGGCGAAGGGCAAGTCGCCCGCACGGTAGTAGGCGTACGGATCGCCTCACGGTGGGGGCGCGCGTCGACGGGGGGGCGGCCGGGCCCGGGGTGGCCGGCTCGCCTGGTCCGGGGTGGTTTGGCGCGGGGCGCGGTTGGCGTGGTGGGGCAGGGCGAGCGGCGGAGGCGTGGTCACGCGCATGCCCGCTGGGCCAACTCGACTCTTCTATAAGGGAGTTGGACACGACCCTAAGCGCGGCGGGGCGGGAGGGGGCGGACGGGCGGGGCGACGGCGCCGTACGAGCGTCGCAGCGACGGTCCGCGCGGGGCCGTCGACGGTTTCTGACCGGACTCTTCAGTTGAGCTGAACGTTCTTGACGTGATGTGCCGCGACCGTGTCCGGAAGTACGTCGGTGCCGTGCGTCACGCCCCGGCCGGTCCGGGTGGCCGCGACGGCGCGCAGCGCGTCCAGCACGCGGGCCACCCCCGGTGCCTGCTCGGCCCCGCGCCGCACGGCGGCCACGACGTGTCGGCACGGCCGGTCGACGGGGAGCGCGCGGACCGCGACCGCCGGGTGGGTGCCCGTGTACCCGCCGTCCACGGCCATGCGCGGCACCAGCGCGACGCCCATGCCGGCGGCGACCAGCGCGAGGATCGAGGGCCAGTCGGCGGCGACGTGCGCCTGCTCCGGTACGAACCCGGCCGCCTGGCAGGCGGCCGTGGTGATCTCCGGCCAGGGCCCGCTGGCGCCGTGGATCCACGCCTCCTGTGCCAGGTCGGCGAGGCGCAGCCCGGGTGCGGCGGCCAGCGGGTGCCCGGCGGGCAGCGCGACGTCCAGTGGGTCGGCGAGCAGCGGCACGCGGGCGAACTTCGCGTCCCGGGCCGGGGGCGCGTGCGCGGCCAGGGACAGCGCCAGGTCGACGGTGCCGTGGGTCAGCAGTTCGTACGCCTGCGCCGCCTCGGCCTGCTGGACGCGCACCTCCAGCGCCGGGTGGTGGCGCCGCAGTCGCTGCGCGGCGGGCACCACGAGGGCCGGGATGGCGGTGCCGAACGCGCCGACGCGCACCCACCCGCTCTCCCCTCGCTGGTAGCCGGCCAACTCCGCCTCGGCCCGCTCCAACTGGGCGAAGACCTCCTCCGTGTGCCGCAGCACGAGTCGGGCCGCGTCCGTCAGCCGCACCCGCCGGCCGTACGCCTCCAGCAGCGGTACGCCCAACTGCTTGGCCAGCCCCGAGAGCTGCTGGGAGACCGCCGAGGGCGTCATGCGCAGGGCCTGCGCCGCCGCGGTGACCGTGCCGAGTTCGTCGAGGGTGCGCAGCACGCGGAGCTTTCTGAAGTCCCAGTCCGCCATGGGGAAAAGCTACCCAGCCCAGGGGCGCGCGGAGCCGACCGCGCGCTCTACGGGCCAACACCTCCCCCGGGCGGCGGACTTCGCCACACGCAACGGCCCAACGCGCGAGACCCAGTGGGCGAGGCCCCGGCGGGCGAGATCCCGACGGGCAACGGGGGCGACGCGCGGGTGCACTCGTGCCAGGCCGGGGACGTGGCGGCGTGGCGTACGGGTGCGGAGTGCGCGGGTGGGGTACGGGGCGCGGCGGGGCCGGGCGGCGCTCGCGAGGCGCTCTCGCCGATACGGGGCGGGCGCCGCGCGGGGCGGCCGGCGGACAGTCGCGGGGGGTGACGCGCTGACGGGCCGGCCGACGTGTGTCGCGCGGGCCGATCGGCGGGGGCGCGGGGGCCGACGGGCCGGCGGCGGCGCGGGGCCGGGCGGGCCGGCCGGGCACACCGAAGGCGCTCGCGGCGTGTGCCGCGAGCGCCTAGCGGCGGAGCCGGATCGTCAGCTCGTGGTCTGCTTGTCGCTCTTGCTGCCGATCATCACGAGGCCCGCGATCACGAGGAACGACACGATGGGGGCGACGACGTAGAGGCCGAGCGTCTCCACGACGCTCAGGCCCGGACCCGGGTCGTCACCGTCGTCGCGGGTGAGCGCGAACGCGGGGGACGACATCAGCAGCATCAACGTCAGCCCGGCGGTGACCGTACCGGCGCGCAGGGCGTTCTTCTTGGCCTTAGTGCTCACGGCAGCAACCTACCCAACGGGTCGAGACGCCGCGCGCCCGGGGTGGCGAAGGGAGCACCCGAGCCCGTGCGGACCCGTCTGGTCCGGGGTGGCTGGTCGAAGTCGCTGGTGGGGCGGTGCTCCGCGTTCGGGGCGTCGCCGTGGGCACGGCGCGTCGCGGGGCGTCGCCGCCCGGTCCCGGCGGCCGTCGGGCGGCACGGGTCACCGCCGCGCGCGGGGCACCACGGGGCGGCGTGGTGCGCGGGGCGCGATGGGCGCGAGAGGGTCGGTGGGGTGGGGTGGTCCGGTGGGGCGCGCGCGGAGGGGATACGACGCCGGCGCCTAGCGACGCGGTCGCGACGGGTGTCGCCCTGGTTCTCCGGCGCGCGCTGTGCTCATCGGGCGGCGGGCGTCAGCCGGCCGCGGAGGCCGGTCCCGTGTCGGCGCGCTCGACCGGGTAGGCGGCGGCCGTGGGCTCGCTGGTCAGGGGACGCTCGGCGCCCAGCGGCGGCTCGCTGGTCAGGGGCGCGGCGTCGGACAGGGGCGGCTCGCTGGTCAGCGGCTGCTCGAAGCCGCACGCGCCGGAGCCGTCCAGCGCCGATTCGGGGTCCGAGACGCCCTCGTAGAGGTCGGGCGGGGTCGGCTCCGCCTGTTTGGACAGGGTGGGAGGGAGGAGATGCACGGACGCGGCCACACGGGCCTCCTGGTGTCGGTGGGCAGTGAGACACGTCGAGCCCTACCCAATGCCGGCGCGGACAGACGCATCTCACCCTCTAACGTGCTTCAGGTCACATTGTCTTCCCGACGGAGGATTTCTCGCCCACCGAGGCCATCCACGGCCAGATACGGGCCGACCCGGCACTACGGCGTCGGATTTACGGAGCCGCACACCGGCCCGCCGATCCGTCCCGAGGCGCCTCTCCGGTAGGCAATCACGGCACTTCGGGCACCGCCGTTGACACCCGGCGAGCGGGGTGGTGGGCTCGCGCCGGGCGGGATCGGGCGACGTCGCGGGTTTGCCCTGGGCGCGTCGTGCCAGGAGGTGCGGTGACTCGTCATCCACACCCCCATTCGCGTTATCCGTTTAGCCGACAACTGGTTATCCACAGCCCTCGTCACGCCTTCCCCCCATCCACCACAATCGCTGTATCCGCCACCCCCCGTGGCCTCCGCCACGGGTATCGCCTGTGGCGTGCAGAGCTTTAAGGAGGGGGCTGTGCGGCTCCGGGGGAAGAGGACGACGACGGCTCGGGTCACGGTCGCCACGGGGGCGACCGCCGTGGCCGCCGCCGTCATCGGCGGGCTGCTCGGGCCCGCGCCGGCCGCCGTCGCCGCACCCGCGCCGAAGAGACCGGAGGCGCCCAGCGCGGCACCCTCCCCCGACCGTCCGGGGGCCGAGCGGCTCCCGTCGGTGTGGCCGCGCCCCCAGTCGATGCGCCCCGTGGGCCCGCCGGTGCCGGTCACCGACGACGTGCGGCTGGTCGCCCCCAGGGACGCGGACCCGCACGCCCTGGGTGTCCTGCGGTCGGTGCTGCGCGGGGCCGGCGCCCGGACGGTGACCGCCGCGACCGGGGAGGACCCGGCACCCCCCGGCGGCCTGGTGGTCCTCGCGGGCGGGCCGGGTGCGGAGCGGGCCCTGCGGGCACTGCGCGCCCCGGCCAGAGGCGACCTGCCAAGCGGTGGCTACCGCCTCGCGACCGGACACACCGGTGGCCACCCGACGCTGGCCCTGTCCGGGGAGGGCCCCGACGGCCTCTTCCACGCCGTCCAGACCCTGCGTCAGCTCGTCGTCGACCGCGACGGGCGGCCCGGTGGGCCGCGCTCTCTGGCCGGCGTGAACGTGCGGGACTGGCCCGCGACGCGCACGCGAGGAATCACCGAGGGTTTCTACGGCACGCCGTGGTCCCACCGACAGCGCCTGGACCAACTCGACTTCCTGGGCCGCACCAAGCAGAACCGCTATCTGTACGCGCCGGGGGACGACACGTTCCGGCAGGCCCGCTGGCGCGAGCCGTACCCGGCCGAGCGGCGCGCCGAGTTCCGCGAGCTGGCCGACCGGGCCCGCCGTAACCACGTCACGCTCGGCTGGGCGGTGGCCCCCGGGCAGGCCATGTGCTTCTCCTCCAGCGAGGACCTGCGGGCCCTCACGCGCAAGGTGGACGCCATGTGGGCGCTGGGCGTGCGCTCCTTCCAGCTCCAGTTCCAGGACGTGAGCTACAGCGAGTGGCACTGCGACGCCGACGCGGACGCCTTCGGCTCCGGACCCGAGGCCGCCGCGCAGGCGCAGGCGACGGTGGCGGACGTACTGGCCGCGCACCTCGCCGAGCGACACCCGGGCGCCGAGGCCCTGTCCCTGCTGCCGACGGAGTACTACCAGAAGGGGGCGACCGAGTTCCGCGAGGCACTGGCCGAGGCGCTCTCCCCACGGGTCGAGGTGGCCTGGACGGGCGTGGGCGTGGTGCCCAGGACGATCACGGGCCGGGAGATGGCCGAGGCCCGTAAGACGTTCGCGCACCCACTGGTCACCATGGACAACTACCCCGTCAACGACTACGCCCAGGACCGGCTCTTCCTCGGCCCGTACTCGGGCCGCGACCCGGCCGTGGCGGGCGGCTCGTCGGCGCTGCTCGCCAACGCCATGCGGCAGCCGACAGCCTCCCGCATCCCGCTGTTCACCACCGCCGACTTCGCCTGGAACCCGCGGGGCTACCGGGCGCCGGACGCGTGGCGGGCGGCGGTCGAGGACCTCGCGGGCCAGGACCCGCGCACCCGGGCCGCGCTCCACGCCCTCGCGGGCAACGACGCGTCCTCGCTCCTGGGCGGCTGGGGGCGCGACCGCTCGCGGACCGTTGCCGAGTCGGGCTATCTGCGCCCGCTGCTCGACGAGTTCTGGGCGGCGCGCGAAGCGGCGCAGGTCAACGGCGGCTCCCCCGCCCGGCGGACCGGCGCCCGGGGTGAGGTGGACAGCGCCGCCGAGCGGCGGTTCGCGGGGGCGGCCCAGCGACTGCGCGCCGAGTTCCGCACCCTGCGCGAGGCGCCGAAGCTGCTCGCGGAGACCTTCGACGGCGAGGTGACGCCCTGGCTGACGCAGTTGGGCCGGTTCGGCGCGGCCGGCGAGCGGGCGGTGACCGCGCTGACGGCGCAGGCCCGTGGCGACGGCGCGGGCGCCTGGCGGGCCCAGCGTGAACTGCGCACCCTGCGGGCGCGCACCACGGCCAGTTCGGCCACGGTCGGCAAGGGCGTCCTGCCCGAGTTCCTCACCCGAGCGGTCACCGAGACCGACGCCTGGTGGGGCCTGGACACCACGGACGGCGGGAAGCGGGCCCGCGAGTTCGCCCCCGACAAGGGCGCGGAGCGGGCCACCGACGGCGACCCGACCACCGCGTTCCGCCCACCCCCGCCCCCCGCCTCGGGCGCCCCGGACTCCGGCTCGCCGGGCGACACGGCCGCCGCCCCCCTCACCGTGACCTTCGGCGAGCGACGCCCGCTCAGCGCCGTGACCGTACTGGCCGAGACGTCCACCCCCGGGGTCACCGGCCGGCCCGCCCGCCCCATCGGCCAGGTGGAAGCCCGCGTGCCCGGCCACGGCTGGCTCAAGCTCGGCGATCTGTCGGCCAGCGGATGGACACAGACGGCGGGCAAGGGCGTGCGGGCCGACGCGGTACGGCTGCGGTGGGCCGCGGGGGTCCGCCCGCCGGTCGTGCGGGAGATCACGCCCTGGTTCGCCGACGCCCCGGTAGCGGAACTGCGTCTCTCGCACACCGAGACGGACGCGGAGATCGGCGGCCGACCGGCCACGGTGAAGGTCTGGCTGACCGGTCGCCGCCCCGGCGACGTCAGCGGCGACCTGACGGTGCGTGCCACCGGCGGGCTCCGCGTCACCGCCCCGCCCCGGATCACCGCCCCGCGCGGCGGCACGGCCACGGCCGACATCGAGGTGGCCGTTCCCGCGGGTACCAGGCCGGGGGCGTACCAACTGCCGATCCGCTTCGGTTCGCAACGGGCGACGTTGACCGTGCGCGCCCGCCCGCGCACCGGCGGCCCGGACCTGGCCCGCACGGCGCGCGCGACCTCGTCGGCCGACGAGAGCGCGGACTTCCCCGCGTCGGCCGCCATCGACGGCGACCCCGCCACCCGCTGGTCATCGCCCGCCACCGACGACGCCTGGCTCCAGCTCGAACTCGACCGCCCGACCCGGCTCGGCCGCCTCGACCTGCACTGGCAGGACGCCCACGCCACCCGCTACCGCGTACAGGTCTCGACCAACGGCCACACCTGGCGCACGGCCGCGACGGTCGACAGCAGCGACGGCGGTCGCGAAACGGTCCACCTGGACGCCCCCGACACCCACTTCATACGCGTCCAAGGCGACCAGCGCGCGACGCGCTTCGGATACTCACTGTGGTCGATACGGGCCTACGCGGTGACGCCGTAACCACGGCGCCCGCGACCCGCCGCCCACAACGGCGGGCTGCCCACGAGGGGAGGGGGTGGGGGGAGGGAGGGGCGGGGGGGGAGGCCCCCCAGGCAAGTGAACACAAAGCCCCGTCCCCGTCGCGAACCCCGCCCCGCGAGCCCACGCGGATTCCCCGCCCCTGGAACCCTGGGTCGGCGTCTCGGCCCGGAGACCGCACGTCGCGGCCCGGGTTGGGGTGCGGGCGGGCGGTGACCCGCTTCCTGAGCGGGGGTACGGGTGCGGGTGGCCCGGTGTGGCCTGGCGGGGGAGGCCGTGTCCGGGTGGGGGCCCGTGTCCGGGGGAGGCTGTGTCCGGGGGAGGCTGTGTCCGGGGGAGGCTGTGTCCGGGGGAGGCTGTGTCCGGGGGGGGGCGGGGGGGGGGGCGCGACCCGCGGCGGCGGGCCGGACGACACCCCCGAAGCGC
>NZ_JBHVJC010000019.1:81901-132614 GCF_042799315.1 Streptomyces sp. NPDC057702
CCCCCCCCCCCGCCCCCGCCCCCCGGGGCCCCCGCCCCCCGGGCGGGGGCGGGCGCGCCGCGCCCGGGGTGCGCGGCGCGGCGTACACACGACGATGGCCCGGGTCTCAGGCGGATACGCCGTCAATCCGAGCCATCGCGTCTTCCGCGCCGTACGGCTGCAGATATGGCAGCCAGCGCGGGTCCCTATGCCCGGTGCCGATGATGCGCCAGGCCAGACCGGATGGTGGGGCTGGTTGGTGGCGCAGTCGCCAGCCGAGCTCCGCGACGTGGCGGTCGGCCTTGACGTGGTTGCAGCGGCGACACGCCGCGACCACGTTCTCCCAGGCGTGCTGGCCGCCCCGGCTGCGCGGGATGACGTGGTCGACGCTGGTTGCGACGCCACCGCAGTATGCGCAGCGACCGCCGTCCCGGGCGAAGAGGGCACGGCGGGTCAGCGGAACGGGGGCCCGAAAGGGGACTCGCACGAACCGCTTGAGGCGAACGACACTCGGTGCGGGTATGACGCGGGTCGCGCTGTGCATCAGGGCGCCTGACTCCTCAAGGCTGACGGCCTTGTCATTGAGGATGAGTACGAGCGCGCGGCGGAGCGGTACGACGCCGAGTGGCTCGTACGACGCGTTGAGGACCAGAACATGCGGCACGGGTGCCTCCCTGTACGCCGGCGGCGCGTGGCTCGCGCCGGGACGATCTCCCCTTAGTGTCTACGCACGCCTGGTGAGAGCGCCACCACCACCAGGTAACGGACCAAGAGTGTTTTCGACCACAGTCTGTTCATCTCCGCGCCGCCAGCGGTTGTCGTTCGAACATCGCAACGAGACACCTGGCGTGCCCCGTTAGTGTGGAGCGTCTGCCCAGGTGTTTTTGCCGGGCATATCCCCACAGAAGGGCTGCTTCTCGTGCTTCGGTCCGCTCCGTCCGCTGACGTGACGCCACGCGCCACGGCGCTCGACGAGACACAGGAGTCCGCGGCCAGCGCCGCGAGCTGGATCGAGGAGAACTGGTCCGACTGGCTGGGCCTGGGCCTGCGCATCCTGCTGATCCTGATCATCGCGTTCGTGTTGCGTTCGGTGATCCGCCGGTCCATCACGCGGCTGATCTCGCGGATGAACCGGACCGCGCAGGCCGTGGACGGGACGGCGCTCGGCGGGCTGCTGGTCAACGCGGAACGCCGTAGACAGCGGTCCGAGGCCATCGGTTCGGTGCTGCGCAGCGTCGCCTCGTTCATGATCCTTGGCACGGCGGCGCTGATGATCCTCTCCGCGCTGGAGATCAACCTCGCGCCGCTGCTGGCGAGCGCCGGTGTGGCGGGTGTGGCCATCGGCTTCGGCGCCCGCAACCTGGTCACCGACTTCCTCTCGGGCGTGTTCATGATCCTGGAGGACCAGTACGGCGTGGGCGACACCATCGACGCGGGGGTGGCCTCCGGCGAGGTGATCGAGGTCGGCCTGCGGGTGACGAAGCTGCGTGGCGACGACGGCGAGATCTGGTACGTACGCAACGGCGAGGTCAAGCGGATCGGCAACCTCAGTCAGGGGTGGTCCACGGCGGGCGTCGACGTGCAGATCCGGTACGACGAGGACCTGGACAGGGCGAAGAAGGTGATCACCCGCGCCGGCGCCGAGATGGGCACCTCGCGGCCGTGGGACGAGGCGCTGTGGGAGCCGGTGGCGGTGCTCGGTCTGGACGCGGTGTACCTGGACTCGGTGGTGATTCGCGTATCCGCCAAGACCATGCCGGGCAAGTCGCTGGGCGTCGAGCGGGAGCTGCGCTGGCGGATCAAGCGCGCGCTGGACGCGGAGGGCATTCGCATCGTCGGCGGCCCGCCGCCCGCCGTCGAGGGCGCCCCGCCCGCCGCCGACCCGACGGCCGGCGTCTCCGCGCCCTCCGCCCTGGCCAGCCCGACATCGCCGCAGTCCCTCGCGACGGCGCCGATACCGCCGGCGCCGCCCAACCTCCAGAAGTAACCCGCCCTCGACGGGGCGGCCCCACCCGCCCCGGGCCGCCCCACCCCGCCCCGCGCGTCGCATCCCACCGCGCCCCGGGGCTACTTCCGCGCGCCCACGCGTCCCCCTGCCCACCGGGCCGGAGCAACATCACACACACCCACCGGGCCGACCCACGCCCGGCGCGCCCCAGCTCGCCGGCGCCTCCACCCACCGGGCCGGACCGACATCCCACCCGCACCCGCCAGGCCGCCCCCACGCCGCACGCCCCGCCGCGCCCCCGCTCACCGGGCCGAGACCACCGCCCCCGGCCGCACGCCTCGCATCCGCCCGGCCCGCGCCACCCCCGTACGCCCCACGGCCCACGCCGCTCGGCCCACGCCCCACGCCCCTCGGACACTCAGGCCCCCCTGCCCCCAGGACGCTCCCGTCCCCAAGGCCACAGCCCCCACTCCCCACGCCTCCGAAACCCGGGGCGCCCTCACCCCCAAGGCCACAACCCTCACGCACTCGCCACCCGCACTCGCCCGCGCCCTTCCGAAGCAAGGTCGCCACCCCCACTCGCCCGCGCCCTCCCGAAACACGGTCGCCACCCCTGCTCGCCCAGCGGCCAGCGACCAGCACCCAGCCACTCGGTCAGGCGCCCCCCACTCCCCCACCCGCCCAGCCCCCCACCCCACCAACCCGCCGATCGTTGCGCGGAGTGCGTCGGGGGTAGGCCGTCGGTAACGCTTTGGGCAGGCATGGACGGACGTTCGGATCGAACCATTGACGACGCGCTGATGGGCGCCTACCTTCCTGTTCACCGTTAGGAAACTTTCCTAATAGACGGCGCGGCAACGGGGCCCGGCGTCTGAGCGGAGAAGGGCGGTGGTCAGTCGTGGTCGGTACGCCAGGCACACCACGCGTGCTGCGGGCGATGAACGACCGGGCCGCCCTGGACCTCCTGGTGGCCCACGGCCCGCTCACCCGCACGCAGCTCGGCGAGCTCACCGGCCTGTCCAAGCCGACCGCCTCCCAGCTCCTGAGCCGGCTCGCGACGGCGGGCCTGGTCCGGGCCACCGGCACCGCCACCGGCCGCCCCGGCCCCAACGCCCAGCTCTACGAGATTAACGCGGGCATCGCGCACGTCGCGGCGCTGGCCGTCGACCCGCTCGGCATCACCGCGGTCGTCGCCGACCTGGCCGGCACGGTCGTCGGCGAACACCGCCTCGCGGCCGACGCGATGGCCGACGACGTTCGCGACCGCACCCCCGCCGTGGTCGTCGCGGCCGTGGACGGCGCGCTGCGGGCGACCGGTCTGGGGCGCGACGCGCTGCACCGCGTCGTCATCGGTACGCCCGGCGCCCTGGACCCGCGCACCGGGGCGCTGCGGTACGCGCCGCATCTGCCCGGCTGGCAGTCCCGTACGGTGCGGGCCGACCTGAGTGCCGCGCTGGGCACCCCGGTGGTCATCGAGAACGACGTCAACCTGGTCGCGCTGGCCGAGCACGACCGCGGCACCGCGCAGGACTTCGACGACTTCGTGCTGATCTGGGTCGACGAGGGGGTGGGCGCCGCGATCGTGCTGGACGGGGCGCTGCTGCGGGGCGCCACCGGCGGCGCGGGCGAGATCGGCTACATGCCGCTGCCTGGCGCCCCGTTGGCCCGTAGGGCCGAGACCTTCGCCGAGCCGGACGCCGGTGGTGGGTTCCAGCGGCTGGCCTCCTCGCCCGCCGTCCTGGCGCTCGCGCGGGCGCACGGCATCGCGGCCCGGGACGCGCCCGCCGCGCTGGCCGAGGCGCTGGTGACGCCGGGGGCCGGTGACGCGGTGCTGGCCGAGCTGGCGCACCGGCTGGCCACCGGCATCGCCTCCGTGATCGCCGTGGTGGACCCGGAGTTGGTCGTGCTCTCCGGTGAGGTGCCGCAGGCGGGCGGGGAGCGGTTGCTGGCCCTGGTCCAGGAGGAGCTGACCGGCCTCGCCCTGCCCCGGCCGCAGTTGCGGCTGAGTGCGCTGGACGGGAGTCCCATCCTGGTCGGCGCTTTGCGTACCGCGCTGGCCGACGCCCGCGACACCGTCTTCGACACCGCCTGACCGTCTCGCGGCCCGTACCCGCCGCCCGCCACCCACCGCCATCGGACCGCTCCCCCGCCCGCTACCTCTGTCCGTCCCCACGGGGCGCACGGCCCCGCACCCCGTGGGGGGGGGTCGCTGACCCGCCGTGCCCCGCCCTCGCCCTGCCCCGACGTCCCCCTGTCCGTCCGTTTCCGCTCTCTCCCCCACTCTCTCAACCCTCCGTACCCTCTTCTCGCCGTGAAGGAAGTCCGCCATGCCGCGAACGCGTACGCACCGCGCTCCGGCCGTCCTCGCCGCCGTGCTCGCCACCACCGGGCTACTGCTCGCGGGGTGTGCCAATCCGAGCACCGGTAGCGCGAACGACGACCCGACCAAGCCCGTGACCCTGAAGTTCTGGCACGGCTGGTCCGAAAAGAACGAGGTCAAGGCGATCAATGACAGCATTGACCGGTTCGAGGACCTGCATCCGAACATCAAGGTGAAGGCCACCGGGAACGTCACCGACGTCACCATGAACCAGGCGCTGCGCGCCGGTGGTGGCAAGGCCCCCGACGTGGTGTCCTCCTTTACGACCAACAATGTCGGCCAGTACTGCTCGTCGGGCATGTGGGTCAATCTCGACCCGTTCATGAAGAAGACGGGGCTGGACAAGAACAAGGTCTTCCCCAAGACCCTGTTGGACTACACGCGGTTCGAGGGCGAGCAGTGCGCGTTGCCGTTGCTGGCGGACGCGTACGGCATGTACTACAACAAGGACGCCTTCGAGAAGGCGGGCATCAAGCGTCCGCCGCGCACCATGTCGGAGCTGAAGCGCACGGCGGTGAAGCTGACGCAGCGCAAGGGCGACAGTTACCAGCAGCTCGGTTTCATGCCGAACTTCCGGCTCTACCAGAACAGCCCGGACCGGCTTTTCGCCCAGTGGGGCCCGCGCTACTTCGACGGGGACGGAAAGGCCCGGTTGGCCGACGAGCCGGCCGCCAAGGAGTTCTTCACCACGCAGCGTGACCTGGTGAAGTCGTTGGGCGGGTACGGGGCGCTGGAGGATTTCCGTACCACCTTCGGTGACGAGATGTCCTCGCAGAACGCCTTTCTCACCGGAAAGCTCGCGATGCACATGGACGGCGAGTGGCGTGGGCTCATGCTCAACGAGGCCAAGCCCAACTTCGCGTGGGACACGGCGCCCATGCCGGTGCCGGACGACCAGGCCGACACGTACGGGCGCGGCTATCTGACCGGGACGGTCGCCGGTATCGCACACAGCAGCAAGCACCAGAACGCGGCGTGGGAGCTGGTGCGATTCCTGACGGCCGACACCGATCAGGTCGTGGCCTTCGCCAACGCGATTCACAACGTGCCGTCCACGAAGGCGGCGCTCGTCTCGCCGAAGCTCGACGCCGACCCGACGTTCCGTACGTTCCTGCGGATCGCCCAGCACAAGGACAGTGTCGCGTTGCCGCCATCGATCAACGGTGGCCAGTACGTGCTGGCTCTCCAGGACTTCGCCTACGACGCGGAGGCGGGGAAAGTCGACAACCTCGACAAGGGGCTGCGAAAACTCGATGACCAGATAGACGCCGACACTCTCCAAGCGCAGAATTAACGGGGCCCAACCATGGCAAGAACACGTAAGGCAGTGGAGGCCGTCCCAGCCGGTGTGCCGGATAATTCGGCGGAGCTGCGGCGCAAGCACCAGCGGGACCGGCTGCGTACGCTCGGATTCCTCTCTCCCTGGCTGATCGGATTCACCGTCTTCTTCGGGTATCCGCTGATCGCCACCGTCTACTTCTCGTTCATGCACTACAACCAGATCGAGCCGGCCACGTTCGTGGGCTGGCGGAACTGGAAGTACGTGTTCGACCAGATGCCGTTGTTCGGCCCGGCGTTGTGGAACACGTTGTGGCTGGTCGTGGTGATGGTGTCGCTGCGTGTGGTCTTCGGTATCGGCATCGGGTTGCTGATCACGAAGCTGAAGACCGGTGTGGGCTTCTTCCGTACGGTGTTCTACCTGCCGTATCTGGCGCCGCCGGTGGCCGCGACCGTGGCGTTCGTCTTCCTGTTGAATCCGGGCACCGGTCCGGTGAACGAGGTGCTCGGCACGGTCGGCATCGAGGCGCCGAACTGGTTCAACGACGCGAACTGGGCCAAGCCGTCGCTGGTGATGCTCTCGCTGTGGGGCATCGGTGACCTGATGGTCATCTTCATGGCCGCGTTGTTGGACGTGCCCAAGGAGCAGTACGAGGCGGCGGAGCTGGACGGCGCGGGTTCCTTCGCCAAGTTCCGTTACATCACCTGGCCCTCGATTCTGCCGATCGTGATGTTCGCGGTGGTCACCGGGACCGTGCAGACCATGCAGTACTACACGCAGGCCCTGGTGGCCGGGAAGCTGGCGTCCGGGGTGAGCATCGGTCCGGGGACGACCGTTCAGCCGGGCTATCCCGACCATTCGACGCTCACCGTGCCGCAGCTCGTCTACTCGCTGGGCTTCCAGAACTTCAACACCGGCGCGGCATGCGTGCTCTCGCTCGTGCTGTTCGCCATCGCCATGGCCGTGACCACCCTGCTGATGCGCAAGCGCGCCGGGCTGCTGACGGCGGAGGACTGATCCATGACCACCACCGCACTTCCCCCGCGCACCTCTCGCGCGTCCCGGCCCACGCCCACTCCGGCGCAGGCCGCGGCGCGGGCGCGACGTAGGTCCGTACTGCACTGGATCGCCGTGCACACCGGCGCGCTGGCCGTCGCGCTGTTCTTCGTGCTGCCGTTCGTCTTCGTCTTCCTCACCTCGGTGATGAGCGACAGTCAGGCGATGAGCGGCGAGTTGTGGCCGCACGAGTGGCACTGGTCGAACTACGCGGACGTGTTCAACACGCCGGGCTTTTTGACCTGGTGGCGTAATTCGCTGCTGTACGCGGGTCTGGGCACGCTGTTCACGGTCTGCTCGTCCATACCGGTGGCGTACGCGCTGGCCAAGTTCCGTTTCCGTGGGCGCCGGGGCGCGATGATCCTGGTCATCTCGACGATGATGCTGCCGCCGCAGGTCATCGTGATTCCGATGTACCTGGTGTGGGCGCAGCAGTTCGGTCTTTCCGGGTCGCTGTGGCCGCTGATCATTCCGATGGCGTTCGGCGACGCGTACTCGATCTTCCTGTTGCGGCAGTTCCTGCTGACGATCCCCAAGGAATACCTGGAGTCCGCTCGTGTGGACGGGTGCGGGGAGGTCCGTACGCTGCTCACGATCGTGGTGCCGATGGCCAAGCCGGGCATCGCGGCGATCGCGTTGTTCCAGTTCTTCTACTGTTGGAACGACTATTTCGGTCCGCAGATCTATGCGGCGCAGAATCCGGGGGCCTGGACGTTGAGTTACGGTCTTGAGTCGTTCAAGAGCGCGCACAGCGTCAACTGGAACCTGACCATGGCGGCGACGTTGCTCGTCATGGCCCCGGTCATCATCGTTTTCTTCTTCGCACAGAAGGCCTTCGTCGAAGGCGTCACTCTCACCGGAGTAAAGGGCTAATTGGCTATGAAGCTCGCAGTGGTCGGCGGAGGCTCGACCTACACCCCCGAACTCATCGACGGATTCGCCCGGTTGCGCGACGCGCTGCCGTTGGAGGAGCTGGTTCTGATCGACCCGGCGGCCGATCGGTTGGAGCTGATCGGCGGCCTGGCTCAGCGGATCTTCGCCAAGCAGGGTCACCCCGGTCGGGTCTCGTGGACCTCGGACCTGGACGCGGGCGTGGACGGCGCGGCGGCCGTGCTGCTGCAACTGCGGGTGGGTGGTCAGGCCGCGCGGAACAAGGACGAGACGTGGCCGCTGGAGTGCGGTTGTGTCGGGCAGGAGACGACGGGCGCCGGCGGTCTGGCCAAGGCGCTGCGTACGGTGCCGGTGGTGCTGGACATCGCGGAGCGCGTGCGGCGGCGCAACCCGGACGCGTGGATCGTGGACTTCACCAATCCGGTGGGCATCGTCACGCGGGCCCTGCTGACGGCGGGCCACCGCGCGGTGGGCCTGTGCAACGTGGCGATCGGTTTCCAGCGCAAGTTCGCCAAGCTGCTGGACGTGGCGCCGGACCAGGTCTACCTGGACCACGTGGGTCTCAACCACCTCACGTGGGAGCGGGGCGTGCGGCTGGGTGGGCCCGAGGGCGAGAACGTGCTGCCGAAGCTGCTCGCCGAGCACGGCGAGGCGATCGCGGCGGACCTGCGCATGCCGCACTCCCTGGTGGACCGGCTCGGCGTGGTGCCCTCGTACTACCTGCGGTACTTCTACGAGCACGACGCGGTGGTGCGCGATCTGAAGTCCAAGCCCTCGCGCGCGGCGGAGGTCGCCGCGATCGAGAAGCAGCTCCTGGACCTGTACGGGGACCCGGCGCTGGACGAGAAGCCGGAGCTGCTGGGGAAGCGGGGTGGGGCGTTCTACTCGGAGGCGGCCGTCTCGCTGACCTCCTCGCTGCTCGGTGACACGGGCGACGTGCAGGTGGTGAACACCTTCAACAACGGCACGCTGCCGTTCCTGCCCGACGACGCGGTGATCGAGGTGCCGGCGGCGGTGGGTGCCGGCGGTGCCACGCCGCTGCCGGTCGCGCCGTTGGAGCCGCTGTACGCGGGGTTGACCTCGCATGTCACGGCGTACGAGGACCTGGCGCTGCGGGCTTCGCTGCTGGGTGCCGAGGCCGGCGAGCAGGCCGGGCGGCGCGCGGTGTTCCAGGCGCTGCTGGCGCACCCGCTGATCGGTCAGATCGAGTACGCGGACCAGCTCACCGACTCGCTCATCGCACACAACCGGGAGCACCTGGCGTGGGCCTGACCGGTTCCGTGCTCGCCATCGACGCGGGCAACAGCAAGACGGACGTGGCCCTGATCGGCCCGGACGGCGCGGTGCTCGGCTCGGCCCGTGGCGGGGGTTTCCAGCCGCCGTTGGTGGGCGACGAGCGTGCCGTCGCGGGTCTGGCCGGCATCGTCGCCCGGGCGGCGGTCGACGCGGGGCTCGACGGTTCGTCCGGGGTTCTGGCCCAGCACGTCTCGGCGTGTCTGGCCAACTGCGACCTGCCGATCGAGGAGGAGCGGCTGACGGCGGCCATCGCGGCCCGGGGGTGGGGGCGCAGCGTCACGGTCACCAACGACACGTTCGCGTTGTTGCGGTCCGGGTTGCCGGACGGCGGTGAGCCGACGGGTGTGGCGGTCGTGTGTGGCGCGGGCATCAACTGCGCGGGGTTGGCCCCCGGGGGGCGTACGGCGCGTTTTCCGGCGATCGGGCGGATCTCCGGCGACTGGGGCGGCGGTGGGCACCTGGCGGACGAGGCGCTGTGGTGGGCCGCGCGGTCCTGGGACGGGCGGGGTGAGCGGACGGCGCTGGCCGACGCGTTGCCCGCGCACTTCGGGCTCGGCGACATGTTGGAGCTGATCACCGCGCTGCATCTGGGTGAGGTGGACCGGGGGCGGCGTTACGAGCTGACGCCGGTGTTGTTCGCGGTGGCCGAGGCGGGTGACGCGGTCGCGCGGGCGATCGTCGCCCAGCAGGCGGACGAGGTGGTCACGATGGCCACGGTCGCGCTGTCCAAGCTGGATCTGCTGGGTGAGCAGGCGCCGGTGGTGCTCGGTGGCGGGGTGCTCGCGGCCCGGCATCGGTTGCTGGACGACGGTGTGCGTGAGCTGCTGGCCGAGCGGGCGCCGAAGGCCCTGGCGCGGGTGGTGCAGGCGCCGCCGGTGCTCGGCGCGGCCCTGCTGGGGCTGGATCACATCGCGGCGGCGCCGGCGCTCTACGAGCGCTCGCGCGCGGGTTACGCGGGCTAGGGAGGCGTGGCGTAGCGGGTGGCGCGGGGCGCGGTGGTGTGCGGTTCCGCGCGCGGCTCCCGGCTCGGGGTGTGGGTCGGGGGCCGGTGGGGTCGGGGGTGGTGGTGTGGTCGGCGGGGGTCGGTCGGCGCGGTGGTGGGTGGGGCGCTTCGGGCGTGGGCCCGGCGTGCCGTGCTCGCCGCGCCCCCGGGCGGGCGGCGCGGTAGCGTTGCCGTGCGCCCGGGGGTTCGCGCCCCGGGGGTGGCGGGGTGGCGCGCGCCTGGCCGGGGGTGGGGTGGGGGCGGCGGTTCGGGGGCGGTCGGGATCGCCTCGCTTATCCGGCTAGTCCGCTTTGCATAACATGGGGCGCCAGGTAGTAACTTCGCATCTATTGTCCCTCATTCGGAGCACCCCCCTCCCGCCCGGCCTGTCGTTAACCGGGCGTGACTTCATCCACCGCGCTTCCCGGTCCAACAGCCCCGGCCGCGCCCCTCACGGAGTCTCATCGCATGGGGGACTGGGTTCTCACGGCCACGCCCGCGGGCAGCCCCCGGGGCTTCACTCACGCTCATCTGCAACGCGGCGCCGAGTACGTGCAACTGCGCTACTGCCAGGCCGAGTTGCGTGATCTGGCCGCCGCCATGAAGGGCATCGAGACGGACTTCGCCCGGCGCTGCGACGCGCTACGCGCCCCCGGGCTTCCCGAGTCGGCCCGGGCGGCGGCCGACCGGCCCCCGCCCCCGCTGGCGGGCCCGCTCCCGCCGCCGCGACGGGAGCGCCATGCGTGAGCGATACGAGTACGGCGCCTTCGGCAGACACGGCCCCGAGACCGTCCCGCATCCCGAGTTCGGTCCCGGTCACGAGTCGGGCCTCGGCTTCACGCCGGGTTTCCCGCCGGGTTTCGAGCCCGGCTTCGGGCCGAGCCTCGCGGCGTACGACTCGTCGCCGGTGGGAGCCGAGCCGGACCCCGGGTACGTCGCCTACGACGCCTTCCCCATCGGGTCCGAGCCGCTCACCGCCCCCGATCTGGCCGTGCTCGGCGGGCACTGGGACTCCGAGGCCGAACTCACCCAGCTGTTGCGGGAGTCGGCACAGACCGAGCAGCTCGACCCTCTGGTGGCCGAGACCGCGCCTCCGCCACGGCTGTCGCAGCCGCCGGCCACGCACCGCAGGCGTCGCCTTCGCCGGCTCCGTGGGGCGTTGCGTGGCGGGCCGCGCCGGACGGTGTCCCGCGCGGAGGTGCTGAGCTGTCTGATCGCGGTGCTGGTCGCGGTCATCGTGGCGGTGGTCAGCGTGCTGGGCGGGATGTGCGCGCACGAGCCGCTGCGCCAGGTGGTGGCGCCCAACGTGGCGCACCATCTGACGATGTGGTGGCCGGTGCTCATCTACGGTCCGTGGCTGGCGGCCTCGCTGTCGATCATCCGGCACGCGGTGCACTACCAGCGGGCCCCGCACGCCTGGCTGGTCGTGGTGTTGTTCAGCGGCTTCTCGGTGGCGCTGTCGGTGGCGCACGCGCAGCGCACGGTGGGCGGCATCGCCGTCGCCGCGTTGCCCGCCATCGCCGCGTTGACCTGCTTCCACCAGCTGGTCCGCCAGATCACGCTGACCCGGCCGCCGCGCCGGCCCGCGCCGGCCCAGCACGGGGCGCCGCGCCGCTAGTCACCGTCTTGGCCCGGGTTCGTCGACGGGTGCCGGATCTCCGGCGCCCGTCGACGAACCCGGGCGTTCGTGTGTGGGGGCGGCCCGGTGGGCGGGACTCAGAGGCGGACGCGGATCCCCGTGGGCGCGTACCGCTGGACGGCCACCAACAGCGCCTCGCGGTCCACGCCGGGCCCGAAGCGGACGAGCAGGGCCGCGCCCTCGCTGGTGCGGCGCCGCCTGGGCAGTCGCGTGACGCCCTCCACCGCGTCGTCGATGACCCACAGGCGCAGCCACCCCGCCTCCCGCCCGGCGCCGGCGTCCAGTCGGCGTACCCGGCTCCACGGCACGTGGAAGGTGCTCTGGCCGGCGGCGCGGGCGGTGACGCCGCGCTCGTCGAGGCCGACCGCGTCCGGGCTCAGGTAGTCGACGCGTATCCGGCGCA
Organism: Streptomyces sp. NPDC057702; assembly: GCF_042799315.1. Classification (NCBI taxonomy): domain Bacteria; kingdom Bacillati; phylum Actinomycetota; class Actinomycetes; order Kitasatosporales; family Streptomycetaceae; genus Streptomyces; species Streptomyces sp. NPDC057702. The sequence goes on from NZ_JBHVJC010000019.1 coordinate 93,755, forward strand.
GCGCCCGGGTCCCGGCGGGGAAGCCGAGCAGGCCGAGGGCCGCCAGGCCGGGCAGGGCCACCTCGGTGCCCGCCTGGTGGGCCACGCCGGCCGACAGGGCCAGCGGGAGGCCGAAGCAGGCGAGGAGGTGGAGCCAGGCCAGGGCGCCGGGGCGCACTCGCTCCCGGACGAAGAGGGCACCGGGCCCGAAGTCGGAAGGTGGCTGGAAAACGCGCATACGCGGTTCCTTTCGGCTTTCGTTCGCTCGCTCGCGTTCGGGCCCCGCGGGGGCGCCGTTCACCATGGCGTGGTGCGGCGGCCACGGCGGGAGCGGCCCAGGGTGCCATGTCCGCGTGACGGGGGCGTGGCCAGCCCCGGCCCGGGTGGCGGTCGTACCGGGCCCGTCGGTCGGGTCCGGTGGGGAACCGAACGGTCGCGCGCGGCGTGTTGGCAGGCGAGCGCGCGGGGGAACCACCGGGCGGCGGCGGTCGGTCCACGGCCCGGCAAGATCCGTTCCCGGCCGGTGTGGTGGGCGGCGCTTGCGGCCATACTGCTTGCGGAGGTGTCAGCCGGCCCGGTCCACCGGGCGCGGATGGGCCGCCGGCGAACCTGGGGGAGGTCTCGTGTCACACCCGCCGACCGGCGGAATCGCGCCAACGGCCCAGGCCGGGGCGTCGACCGGCCTCCCTCCATCCCCCGCCGCCACGCCGCCCCCCGGTGCGGGTGGGTCGCCATCCGGTCCGGGGCCCGGCCCCCGGCAGGCTCGTCGGATCCGACATCGATCTGGTGCGGGCGAGAGCGAAAGAGATATTCGGCGACCCCGACGCCGTTGTCTTCCGTACCATTCCCACCAACCAGCGCATACCGGCGCTGCGACAGCGCAAGGTGGACATCGTCGCAGGGACCATGCTGATCAACCGCGATCGCATCCGGCGGGGCATCGCGTTCTCCACCGCGTACTTCCAGGCCGGGCGGCAGCTCCTGGTGCCCCGGGGCTCGGCCATCACCTCCTACGGTCCGTCGCCGCGCGGCAAGCGGGCGTGCACGGCCGCGAGTTCGACGGGTGAGCGGTGGCTGCGCGACGGCCGGCGGGGGCGCGGGCGCCGGGGCCCTGCTGGACACGGCGCCCAACCAGCTCGACTGTCTGGTGCGCCTGCGACTGGGCCCGGTGGACGCGGTCTTCACGGACGACGCGCTCGCGGCGGGCCAGGCCGCGCGGGACCCGTCGGCGAGGCTGGTCGGCGAGCCGCTCACGCGGGAGCCCTGCGGTGTGGCGACGCACGGCGACGACACTGATCTGGTGCGCCGGGTGAACAAGGTGCTGGAGGATTACCGCGAGGGCGGGGCGGACAGCCCCTGGATGCGGGCGTACCGCGGGTGGCTCCAGAAGGACCTGAAGGGGATCACGGCGCCACCGGCGCCCGTTCACAAGGACTGACCGCACGCACAGGAGAGGTGATCGATGGCGGCCTCGGGACCCACACCCGGCTCGTCGGGGATGCCCCAGGGTCCGGTCATGGACCGGGAGGAGGTGGACCGCGCGCTCACGCGACTCGAAGCCGAGCACGAGGCGATCGAGACGTCGCTGCTCGCGCTCCAGGACCACGCCGGACGCAGGCTCCTGGAGGGCGCCGAGCTGTCCGGTACGACCAAGGCGCGGTGGACCGCCGCCGAGCAGACGATCTCCCTGCTGTGGACGTACTACGACGCGTACGCGGCGGCCTTCCGCCAGGCCCGCGAGGTGCGCGCCCGGCGTCGCTGGCCCGGGCGGGCCGAACTGGCGGAGCTGACCGAGGTGCTGCGCGGCGAGCACGTGACCGTGCCGGGCGGCTCGGTGGCCGGTTCGACCCGGCCGAGCGAGCGGTTCACGCTGGCGGCCCTCGTGGAGCGGATGAACGGCGGGTACGCGCGGGCGCTGGACGTCGTCGTCACCGCGGACGCCGTCTGGTCGGCGCTGCCCGCCCGGATCGACATGCTCGCCGCCGAGTTGCGGCGCACGCGCTCGCTGGCGCACTCGGTGGGTGTCCGGCCCGGCGAGCACCCCTCGGGGGACGACCTGGAGCGCATCACCGCCGAACTGACCGCGCTGCGCGCCGAGGTGATCCGCGACCCGCTGGCCTTCTGGTCCGGCGCCTCGCCCAGTTCGGCGCCCGGCGGCGGCCGGCCCGACACCGAGCGCTACGACCGGGCGGCGCGCGCCCTGGAGGACGTGCGCCGCGAGATCGAGGCGGTGCTGGGGGTGCGCCAGGACGCGGAGCGGCGGCTGATGGTGCTGCGCGACGTGCTCTCGCGCGCGGACCGTACGCTCACCGAGGCGCGGCAGGCGCGTGGCGAGGTGCTGGCGAAGATCGCCGCCTCCGACGTGCCCGCGGTCAGCGGACCGCCCACGGCCCTGCACGAACAGCTGGCGCTGGCCTCCGAGCACCGCAGGCGCTCGCAGTGGCACCGGCTGTCGCCGCTGTTGGAGAGCCTGGAGGAGCGGGCCGAGGACGAACTGCACCGGGCCCGCGAGTCGTTGACCGCGGTGACCGCGCCGCTGGCGGTACGCGCGGAGCTGCGTAGCCGGCTCGACGCGTACAAGGCGAAGGTGGCCCGGCACGGGATGGACGCGGATCCGCTGCTCGTGGAGCGCTACGACGCGGCCCGGCGGCTGCTGTGGAGCGCGCCGTGTGACCTGCGCGCCGCGGAGCGGGCCGTGGCGCGCTACCAGCGGGCGGCGGCCGAGACGCTGACGCCCCGTCCCCCGGCCGGGCCCGATCCGGCGCCCGGGCCCGGCGACCGGGGCGGGGCGGATGACGCGTGGGCGCCCGACCGGCCGGGCCGGGTCTCCGACGCCGGGGGCCCCGCGTGAGCGCCGATCCGTGCCAGCGACCCGAGTGCGCCGGGTCCTACGAGGACGTGGGCGGCGGGGAGCCGCCCTGCGACACCCGCGCTCTGGCGCCGGTGGCCTCCGCCAGCGGGCCGCTCAAGCTCATCGACATCGGCGCGGTGCGCCGGATGGGCGACGAGGACAGCCCGATCTACGGCACCGTCGGCTACCAGGCCCCCGAGATCGCCGGTCGGGGCCCGTCGGTGGCCTCCGACCTGTCCACGGTGGCCCGGACGCCGGCCGTGCTCACCGTCGACCTCCAGGGGCGCACGACCGTCTTCGCCGACAGCTTCCCCGCCCCCGGCGACATCGAGGTCCTGCACCGCTGCGAGTCCTTCTCCCGGCCGCTGGTGCGGGCCACCGACCCGGGCCCCGGGCGCCGGTTCGCCTCCGCCGGTGAGATGGCCGACCGGCTCACCGGCGTCCTGCGGGAGGTCGTCGCCCTCCGGGCGGGCCGACCCCGGCCGGCGCTGTCCACGCTCTACGGGGCGAAGCTCCACGGGGCGAAGACGCGCGTCGTGGACGCCCGGGTGTTCGCCGACGGCCGGGAGCCGCCGACGGTCGACGCGCGACGCGGGGCCCGGCGCGGCCGGCGCGCGGCACGGGCCCTGGCCCTCGTCGGCGAGCCCGCCACGGGCGCGCCGGCGCTGGGCTGCGGGCTCGGCGGGCCGGGTCAACCTCCGCACCCCCGGGAGCGGGTACCGCTTTCGGGGACGGCCCGGCCGGCGCCGCCCGACGCGGACGGCGCGGCGACCGGGGAGGCCACGGACGGCGCCGAGACCGTCCGCGCGCTGGACGTACGGGCTGCCGCGCTGGCGCTGCCCCTGCCGCGCGTCGACCCGGCCGACGCCAACGCCGGCTTCCTGGCCGGGCTGCTCGCGGCGGCCCCGGCCGCGCTGGGCGCCGCGCTGGCCGCCGCGCCCACCGACTCGATTTGGCTGCGGCTGCGCCGCGTGCGGGCCGCGTTGGCGCTGGGTGACGACCAGACGGCGGGGCGGGTTCCGGACGCGTTGGAGCGCGCGCGCCCGGACGACTGGCGCGTCGTGTGGTACCGCGGCCCGCGCGCGCTGGCCAGCGGCGACCACGGGACGGCCGCGCTCGCCTTCGACGCCGTCTACGACGCGTTTCCCGGCGAGAGGGCGCCCGAGTTGGCGCTGGGGGTGTGCGCCGAGGCACGGGGCGAGCCCGACAACGCCGCCACCTCCTACCACCTCGTGTGGGCGACCGACCCGAGATTGGTCAGTGCCGCGTTCGGGCTGTCCCGGGTACGGTTCACGGCCGGCGACCGGGCCGGCGCGGTCGCGGCCCTGGAGTCCGTGCCGGAGTCCTCCATCCCCTACGCGGCGGCCCGCGTGGCGGCCGCGCGGGCGCGGCCGCGGCCGGCTTCCCCGCCGGGGTCGGTCACGGCGGGCGGGCCCGGCCGGGCCGGTGCGCCGGGCGGGCGACTCGCCGAACTGACGGCGGCGGCTCGTCAGGTGGAACGCCTCGCGGACTTCGGACTTGACCCGGTACGGCGCGAGCGGTCGCGCACCGAGGTGCTCACCAGCGCGTTGGACTGGGTACTCTCCAGCGGCAGCGGAATCCCGCAGGCCGCCGGACCCGAAGCGGCGACGGGAGCCCGACCCGTGCTGCTCGGCAGCCGCCTGGACGAGCGCGGGCTGCGCTTCGGTCTGGAACGCTCGTATCGGGTACTCGCCCGGCTCGCGCAGCGGGGCGAGGAAAGGATCGAATGGGTGGAGCGGGCCAACCGGCTCCGCCCCAGGACGTGGGTGTGATCGATGTCGCGGAAGCCTCGGCTGTCAACCTGCCCGAGCTGTGCGGAGCCTCTTGACGTGGAGGACAACTTCTGCGGCGCCTGTGGCACGAGTGTCACCGCCGCGGCGGCGCCCGGTGGCGCCGGCCCCCACGGGGGGGCCGACCCCGCCGGCAGAGCCGGAGCGGGCGTGGAACCCGCCGCCGGCCCCGGGTTCGGCGCGGCCCAGCCCGCCCCCGTGCCACGGCCCGGGGCGGCGCCGCCCGTGCCGCCGCGCCCCGACCGGGCCCCGGCGGCCGGACCGGCGCTGCCGCACCAGTCGGCCGCCCCGTGGCCCACTCCCCGGGCCGACCACGAGGCGGCGGGCGAGGAGGGGGCCGCTCCCGCGCTGACCCCGGCCGCGCGGCCGGGTGCCGGCGGCGGGGGCCCGGACCGGTCCGGGGCGGCGCCCCGGGGCGCCGCGCCGGGATACGGGCCGGCCGCGAGTGCCGAGGTCGCCCCGGGCGTCCCACGTCCCACCACGGTCAGTTCCTGGTCGCCACGGTCACCGGAGTCGACCCCGGCGGACGCCGTCGACGCGCCGACCCTGGTGATCGGGCAGGCCACGGGCCCCGCCGGCGACCGTGGGCCGGCGGCCGGGTCGGGGCCGGTGGGCGAGCCCGCCGGGGCGTCGCGCGAGGCGGCCGGGCCGGCCGCGCCGACCGGCGGGGCGAGCGCGCCGCCCACGGGAGCCACCTCGGCCGGCGCCGGGGGCGCGCCGGGGGTCGGGGGGCCACGGCCGGCGCCGCGCCGGTGCGCCGAGTGCCGGGCCGGCGCCATCGACGACGACGGGTACTGCGAGAACTGCGGACACGCACAGCCACGGGAACGGGACCACATGGAAGAGGAGTTGGCGTTCGTCGCCGCGGCCAGCGATCGCGGACTACGCCACCACCGGAACGAGGACGCCTTCGCCCTGTCGGAGGCGGAGTTGCCGGACGGTTCGCCGGCCGTGGTCGCCGTCGTCTGCGACGGCGTCTCCTCCGCCACCCGCCCCGACGACGCCTCGGCCGCGGCGGCGCGGGTGGCCGGCGAGCGGCTGCTGACGGCGCTGCCCCAGGGCACGCACCCGCAGCAGGCCATGCACGAGGCGATCATCGCCGCCGCCGAGGCGGTCAACGCGCTGGCCCAGGAGGCCCGCCCGACCCACCGCGACCCGCACCGCCACGAGAACGCGCCGGCCTGCACGATCGTCAGCGCCGTCGTCGCCTCGGGCATCCTGACCGTCGGCTGGATCGGCGACAGCCGCGCGTACTGGGTGCCCGACGACCGCGCCACGCCCGCCGCCCGGCTCACCGAGGACGACTCCTGGGCCGCGCAGATGGTCGCCGCCGGGCTGCTGACGGAGGCGGAGGCGTACGCGGACGAGCGGGCGCACGCCATCACCGGCTGGTTGGGGGCGGACGCGTACGAGATCGAGCCGCACACCGCCGCGTTCAAGCCCGACCGGCCGGGTGTGGTGGTGGTCTGCACGGACGGGCTGTGGAACTACGCCGAGTCGGCGCCCGAGATGGCCGCGGCCGTGCCCGTCGACGCGCGGTCCCGACCGTTGGACAGCGCACGGCAGTTGGTCGGTTACGCACTGGAAGGCGGCGGCCACGACAACGTCACGGTGGCGGTCGTGCCGTTCCCCGTCCCGCCAGGGCGGGCGGGATCGGCCTGATGGTCCGCCGGCGCCGGAGGGCGTCGGTCACGGGGTAGGGGCCCCGCCGCTGGCCGAGGGGGTCGCGGCACGGCACGGAGGCGGCAGCCCGCGCGCGGCGGGCACGTCATGGAAGAGCACGGGACGGCGGGGGCGAGGGGGCTCCCGCCGCACCACGGGGGAACACCGGGGGGCACGCGTACGGCGACGGGAGCCGTCGGCGTACCCGCTCCCGTCCCCCGGTGTCGAGAGGTCCACGCGGAGCGTTCAGGACGTCAAGGAGCGGAACGGATGGCCACCTTCTCCACGTCGCGTGGGCCACGGTTCGCGGTCGGGGTCTACCAGAGCACGGTCCCGCCCGACGGGGTACGGAACGTGAGCGCGATCGTCACCGCCACCGGCGGCCCGCCGCTCCCCACGACCGGCCCGTGCGACGCGGTGGCGCGGGGGGACGGGCCGAGCGTCGCCGTGGCCATCACGCTCGACCGCCCCGGCTCGATGGCCTCCCCGCCCACCAGGCCCCGGCACGCGCGGAAGGCGACGGCCGCGGCGATCGGCACGCCGCGCGACGGCGTCGCCCGCGCCGTGATCGCCGGCACGCACGAGCCGGCCGAGGTCTGCCCCGGCGGCGGCGCACTCACCCACGCCAGCGCGGCCCCGCGCGCGGCGGCCAGGGAGGCGCTGGGCACGCTGCGCGCGGGCCGCTTCACCCGCGACGCGCGCGGCGTCGACACCGGCTGGGAGGTGAAAGAGGTCACAGCCATCGCCTCGCCCCTCCTCGAAACCGCCGACATCGTGGCAAACCCCTCCGAACTGGCCGAGGAATTCCCGTACATGATGGCGTCCGCTATGGGCAAGGACGTGACGGATGTCGCCCTGTGCGTCCGGACGCTCCGGGGCGCGGACGTCACATTCGTGAAACAGGTGGCTCTCACCGTGGACGCCCCCTCCCCCCACCGCGCCGAGGCCGGGCCGCGCTCGGATGACCACCCCACCGACTCGTGGGGCGACGCGTCCCGCGACTCCCCCGTGACGGCCCGCGTCCCGGCCGCCGCCATCAGCCAGGAGACGCTGGCCGCGCGGGTGACGCCGGACCCGGCGGGCGCCTCACCGCAGACGCTGGGCCAGGGTCTCGAACGCGCCGTGCGGACGGCCGACACGGCGGCGTCCACCTCCATGAACCCGCAGGTCGCGCGCTCCACGGGGCAGGCGGAGCCGGCACGGGTCGTCCAGCGGGGGCTCGATGCGCGCACGTCGGGCGACGGGGACGGAGCGACCGCCGGACTGGGCCGCGCGGTGCGGCTCGCCGTCGCCTCGGGGAACGCCGATACCGCGAAACCGCTTTCGACGGTGCTGGACGTCGTGGACGCGGTGACAGGTACTGTGCGACTGAAGGTGAAGGTGGCCGACGTGGACGAGATGACCCTGAAACGCGCTCCACGAAGACCGTTCGCGTAAAGAAACAACGCGGAGGTGCGGCCGGGCGACCGGCTGGACGATCCGCCTCATACCGGTCATGGCCGGGCCCCCACGGCCCGTCCTCGACCAGCGGCACCACCCGCACGACGTGGCGCGACCAGCACCACCCGTACGACCGGTTCCACCAGCTCGACCAGTTCCACCAGCAACGCGTTCCAACCGTTCCAACGCCAAGAAGCGGCACACGAGGGGGAATCACCGACATGCCGACTTGCCCAAACGGCCATCAGTCGTCGGCCGAGGACTACTGCGAGGTGTGCGGGCACCGCATGTCCGCCGCACCCGCCGGCGCCGTTCCCCCGCCCCCGCCGCCGCCCGGGATGAGCGCGCCCCAGCCGCCCCAGCCCCCGGCGCACCCGGGCCCGCCCGGACCGGGTGGGTACGACGGGCCCGGCGGCCCGGGACAGGGCCACGGCTTCGACGGCCAGGGCCGTCCCCCGGGCCCGCCCGCCCCCGGTGGTCCGGGCGGTCCGCACGGCTTCGACGGTCAGGGCGGCCCCGGTGGCCCCGGCGGCTTCGGCTCCCCGGCTGGCCCTGGACCCGGTGGCCCGGGCGGACCCGGTGGCTACGGCCCCGGCCCCGGCGCGCCCGGTGGCTACGACGGCCCCGGCGGCCCGCGCGGCTTCGACGGCCCTGGTGGCCCCGGGGGTCCTGGGGGACCTGGGGGACCTGGTGGCTACGACGGCTCGGGGAGGCCTGGCGGCCCCGGCGGTTACGACGGTCCGGGTGGCCCCGGCGGCCCTGTCGGGCCCGGCGGCTACGACCGACCCGGTGGGCCCGGTGGACCGGCCGGCCCCGGTGGCTTCGACGGCCCGGGTGGACCTGGCGGCCCCGGCGGCTACGACCGGCCTGGCGCTCCGAGTGGCCCGTTCGGCGCGCCCGGTGGGCCCGGTGGACACGGCGCGCCTGGTGGGCCCGGTGCCCCCGGTGGGTACGGCTACCCCGCCGTGCGGCCGGAGGCGACCTTCCCCGCGGAGCTGTGCCCGCAGTGCCGTACGCCGCGTGAGGCGCAGGCCCCGTTCTGCGAGGAGTGCCGCTACAACTTCGTGACCCAGTCGGCCACCTCGTACACGCCCTACAGCCCGGCGCCCGCGCCGGGCCAGGGCGGCTTCCCGCAGGGGCCGCCGCAGCAGGGCCCGCCGCCCGGCCAGCCCGCGCACCCGCACGGGGCCGAGCCCTCCCAGCCGCCGGGGCCGCACGGCCCCCCGCAGCCGGGCCCCGACTACGCGGGCGCCCGCCCTCCGCAGCCGGGCCGACCGGGTGAGCCGCTGCCGCCCGGCCCCGCCCCGCTGCCGCCGCACGCCGGTGGCCCGCACGGTGGTGGCGCGCCGGGCGAGCCCCGGCCCGCCGGTCCGCCGAGCGGTCAGGGCTTCGGAGGCGACGACGACTGGATGCTGTCGCCGCCGGGCGCCTCGGAGGCGCCGCCCGCGGCGCCGCCGCACGGCGCTCCGCCGCCGGCGCCCCACCCGTACCAGGAGCCGCCCGGCCAGGGCCCCGGTGGCGCGCCCGCCGGTCGACCGCCGTTCCCGGGTGACGACGCGTTCCCGGGCGCGGCCCCGCCGCACCCCGGGCCGCCGCAGTCCGGCCCGCCGGCCGGCCCGCCGCCGTTCCCCGGGCAGCCGGGGCCGGGGCAGCCGCCGGCCGGTCCGCCGCAGCAGGGTCCGCCGCACGCTGGGCCGCCGCCGCACGAGGGCGGCTACCGGCCGGAGGGGGCGTACCAGCAGGGTCCGCCCGGTGGTGGGCAGGCCGAGTCGGGCGCCTGGGTCGCGGTCATCGCGCCCGACCGTGACTACTTCACGGCGATGATGACGCGCAGCGGCCCGGAGGCGGCCGGTCTCAACCTGCCGGCGTACTCGCCCGAGCAGCGACTGTCGCTCTCCGGTCACCAGATCACCATCGGTCGCCGGCGGCACAGCACGGGCGAGGCACCCGACATCGACCTCTCGCGCCAGCCGGAGGACCCGGGCGTCTCGCACCAGCACGCGGTGCTGGTGCCGCAGTCCAACGGTGGTTGGGCCGTGGTGGACCAGGACTCGACCAACGGCACGACGATCAACGGCGGCGACGAGCCGATCCAGCCGTACGTGCCGATCCCACTCCAGGAAGGCGACCGGGTCCACGTCGGCGCGTGGACGACGATCACCCTCCGCAGGGGCTGACCGCCCCTCTCCCGGCCCGCCCGGGAGCCATGGGACCCAACGGGCCCGCCTCCGGCCGGGGGCGGGCCCGTCGCCGTGTCGTCGGGGCGGGTCCTAGGACCTGGGGCCTCCGCCGGGGCATCTGCGACCATGGAGAGGTGAATGAGATCCCGCGCGGCACGCTGCCAGAGCAGACCTTCTACGAGCAGGTCGGCGGCGAGGAGACGTTCCGGCGCCTGGTGCACCGCTTCTACCAGGGGGTCGCGGAGGACCCGCTGCTGCGGCCGATGTACCCGGAGGAGGACCTCGGGCCGGCCGAGGAGCGTCTGGTGCTCTTCCTCATGCAGTACTGGGGCGGCCCCCGGACCTACAGCGACCAGCGCGGTCACCCCCGGCTGCGGATGCGGCACGCCCCGTTCGTCGTGGACCGGGCCGCGCACGACGCGTGGTTGCGGCACATGCGGGAGGCCGTGGACGAGCTCGGTCTCGCCCCCGAGCACGAGCGGCAGTTGTGGAAGTACCTGACGTACGCCGCCGCCTCGATGGTCAACGCACCGGGCTGAGCCCGGCCGTCACGGGCCCCTCGAAAGGGGCCCGAAGACCACGTCGCACACCCTCCGTGTCGCATAGCGGACGATCTGTATCGCATGTCGGTCACAATCGGATCAAGTCCGGACCGCAACCGCTTTCAGCCGCCATCTTTCTCTGACAACATCCAGGCACGCTGCCGAGCCGACACGCCACGGCCACCTCCGGGTGTCCGCACGCCGTTCGCCGGTCGGCGACAGTCCGGTGGGCGGGGAGCGGCGCGGGGGGTTCAGTGGCGGGTTTCGTGTTGCTGCGTGTCCGCGCGCATCGCTTGCTGTTGACCGCCGCGCTGTTGACGGTGCTGCTCACCACCGCGGTACTGGCCACGCTCGCCGCCTTCGGCACGGCCATCGGGGACGCCGGGTTGCGGCACACCCTGCGCGAACGCGGCGCCGCGCCGGCCGCGCTGCGGGTGGCCACCGACCTGCCCGAGGCCGAGCGCGCGGCGGCCGAGCGGGTCGTACGGCGCGGGGCCGAGCGGACGTTCAGCGGCCTCCCGGTGACGCTGCGTTCGATGGCCCGCTCGGGCCCGTACGCGCTGCCCCGCGACCTCCAGTCCCGCACCGCCCGACAGGGCGACCCCGACCTCACGCTGTTCGCCGCGATCGACCGCTCCCGCGTCACGCTGACCGCCGGCGCCTGGCCCGACACGGCCCGTGGCGCGGCGCCGCGTGGCAAGCCGACGGGCACCGCCGCGCCCACCGCCGCGCCGCTGCCGGTCGCGCTCCCGGAGACCGCGGCGGCCCGCCTCGGGCTGCGCGTCGGCGCCCGGCTGACCCTGACCGACCGGCTCTCGGGGCCGCCCGTGCGGATCGAGGTCACCGGGCTGTACCGGCCCAGGGACCGCACCGACGCGTACTGGCAGTTGGACGACCTCGGCGGCAGCGGCGTACGGACCCTGGCGTTCACCACGTACGGCCCGTTGCTGACCGACGACGCGGCCTTCAGGACCGGGCGCGTGGCGCAGGCCGGGGTGTCCTGGCTGGCGATGGCCGACTTCTCCGGGGTGCGCGCCGTTGACGTGGACGACCTGCGGTCGGCCGCCGAACGTGGGCGGGCCGCGCTGGCCAAGGACCCCGCGCTGGGCGGCGGCCCCGAGGTCCACACGGGCCTGCCGACCGTGCTCGACCAGGCGGACCGTTCGCTGCTCGGGGCGCGCTCGACGCTGCTGATCGTGACGCTGCAACTGGTGCTGCTGGCCGGGTACGCGCTGCTGCTGGTGGCTCGGCTGCTGAGTACGGAGCGGGCCGGCGAGACGGAGTTGCTGCTGGCCCGGGGCGGCTCGGGGCCGCGGATCGCGCGACTGGCGGCCGTCGAGGCGCTGCTGCTGGCCGGGCCCGCGGCGGTGGCCGCGCCGCTGCTGGCCGGGCCGCTGATGGAACTGATCGCCGCGCACGGCCCGTTGGCCCGTATCGGCCTGGCCCTGGACACCGGGCTGACCTGGCAGACCTGCGCGGTCGGCGTCGCCGTCGCGCTGGGCTGCGCGGCGGCCGTGGTGGCGCCCGCGCTGCTCGGGGCCGGCTCGCGCGGCGGCCCGACGGTGGTGCGCGGGCGGGCCAGCGCCCTGCCCGCGCCGCTGCGCGCCGGCGCCGACGTGGGCCTGCTGGTCATCGCCGGCGTCGCGTACTGGCAGCTCGACCAGCGGGCCTCGGGTGGCGAGGGGGTGCTCAGCGGCGACGGTGGCGCGCTGGGCGTCGACCCGGTGCTGGTCGCGGCGCCCGCGCTGGCCCTGCTCGCCGGCACCGTGCTCACCCTGCGGCTGCTGCCGCCGGTCGCCAGGGTCGCCGAGCGGCGCGCGGCCCGTGGCAGTGGCCTGCCCGCCGCGCTCGCCGGCTGGCAGCTCGCCCGCCGCCCGCTGCGCGGCGCGGGGCCGGTGCTGCTGCTCGTGCTGGCCGTGGCGATGGGCATGTTCGCGGTCGGCCAGGGCGCCTCCTGGGAGCGTTCACAGGACGACCAGGCCGACTTCGCGGCGGGCACCGGCGTCCGCGTCATGTCCAGCCGCATCCCGCAGTTCGGGCAGGGCGGCGCGTACGAGGCGGTGCCGGGGGTGGCCTCGGCGGCGCCCGCCGCCCGCGCCACGTTCGGCCTCTCGGGCGGGCGCGGCGCCGACCTGCTGGCGCTGGACGCGCGGCACGCCACGGGGTCGCTGCTGCTCCGTGACGACCTGGCCGAGCGGGACGCGCGGGGGCTGTTGGCCGCGATCGCGCCACGCCCCGACACCGAGCGGCCCGGGATCGCGCTGCCGGGCACCCCCGACGAACTGCGGCTGACCGCGCGGCTGAGCGCGCCCGGCCAGCCGCGTGACGCCTCGCCCAGTGGTATGTCGGCCACGGTCACCGTCACCGTCGAGGACCGCTACGGGGTGCCCTACCGGCTCGCGCTGGGCAGGCTGCCCGTCGACGGCGGGCCCCGCACCCTGGTCGGCGGCATCGCGCAGGCCGCGGGCGCGCCGGCCGGCAAGCCCGCGGGCCCGCTGCGGCTCACGTCGGTCGAGCTGGACCTCCTCCAGTCGGACCGTGACGAGCGGCACCGGTTCGAGGTCTCCGCGCTGGCGGCGGTCGCGGCGGACGGCGCGGCGCGGCCGGTGTCGGTGCCGGCGTCGTTCGACTGGCGGTCGGCGGCCACCTTCGCGGAGGAGGAGCCGGGCAACGTGCGCGTCAAGCCCCGCGCGGAGCGCCCCGGCCACCCGGCGGACCGGCCGCTGACCGCCGAGTACCACACCGGTCGCCACATCGGCGCCGACCTCGTCTACGGCCAGCCCAGCAGCACGTTCACCTTCGCCGCGCCCTGGCCCCGGCAGCCGGGTCCGCTGCCCGGCATCGCCACCGACCGCTTCCTGGACTCCAGCGGCGCCAAGGTCGGCTCGACGGTCAGCGTGCCGGTGGCGGGCGAGACGCTGTCGGTACGCGTGGTGGACACCGTGCGCGCCCTGCCCACCACGGGCCCGGCCGCCGAACGGACCGGAGGCGCGGCCGGCGGCGCCGGGTCGGGCTCCGACGAGGCGCCGGCCGCCGGCGACACGACGCTCGACGGCGGCGCGCTGCTGGTCGACTTCCACGCCGTCAACCAGGCGCTCGCCGCCCGCGCGTCCGCCGCGCTGCCGCCCACCGAGTGGTGGCTGCGGCCGGCTCCCGGCAAGGACGACCAGGTGGTGGCCGCGCTGCGGGCACGGCCGGACACCGATCCGGCGCAGGTCGTCGCCCGCTCCGAGATCGCGGACGAGTTGCACGACGATCCGTTCGGCGCGGGCCCGCAGGCCGGGCTGGCGGCGGCGGCCCTGGTCGCGGCGGCGCTGGCCGCGGTCGGCTTCGCGGTCAGCATGGCCGGCTCGATGCGCGAACGGAGCGCGGAGTTCGGCGTGTTGCGCGCACTGGGCGCCCCGCGCCGTCAGCTCGCCCGCATGGTCGCGGCCGAACAGGCCCTGCTCATCGGCCTGGCCCTGGCCGTCGGACTCGCCCTGGGCACCGTGCTGACCAGGGCGGTCGTCCCCCTGATCGTGTTGACCGGCGAGGCGGCCCAGCCGGTTCCCGAAGTGCTGGTCGAGCTGCCGCTGTGGCAGGTCGGCGGGGTGCTCGCGGCGGTCGCCGCCGTACCCGTACTGATCGTCGCGGCGGTGGCGCTACGACGCGGCGACCCCGTCGCCACACTCCGCCACCGGGGAGGTGAGTAGGCCATGGCCGCGTCCACACAGGACCAGGGGTCCACGCCGGAGCGCGCGGGGCAGCAGGGGCCCGCGCCCCGCGTCACGGACGAGCCCGGGCAGGCGGTGCCCGCCACGGACCCGGGCCGCCCGGCCGCCGACGGCCGCTCCCCCGCGCCCGTCGTGACGGGCTGGATCAGGCTGCGGCTGCGCGCCGCGCCGGGGGCGGCCTTCGCGCTGGGCCTGCTGGTGCTGGTGACCTCGTTCCTGGCCGCCGCGTTCCCGCGCGGCGTCGACGCGTACGAGACGCACGCCATTCGCGAGCAGATCCGCACCGCCGCGCCCGACCGCAGCGCCTACCAGGTCACCTCGGGCCCGCCCGGCGCCCAGCGCCCGCAGCACGAGCGGGCGGCGGCGCTGGCGCCGGGGCCGCTGGCCGAGCAGTACCGCGCGGTGCGCGAGCGACTGCCCGGTCTGGTACGCGTCGACGCCGGGCAGTCCGCGTACGGGGTGCGCACCCCCGAGCCGCTGGTGGCCACCGACGCGTGGCTGCCGCGCCCCGACGGGCTGCCGCCGAAGCTGTCGCTGACGGCGCAGTCGGGCCTGGCCGAACACGGCCGCGTCCACGAGGGTCGGCTGCCGCGCGGCACGAACGATTCCACCCACCCCTTCGGCGACGAGCGTGCCGGCGAGCGCGACGTCGAGCGCCTGGAGGTCGAGGTGGCCGTCACCCGGGAGACGGCCAGGGCGCTGAAGCTGCGCGTCGGCTCGCGTGTCCACCTCGACGCGCCGGGCACCACCGCGCTGTCGGCACGGGTCGTCGGCGTCGTCGAGCCGCGTGACCCGGAGCGGGCGTACTGGTCCGTCGAGTCGCTGCTGCGCTCACCCGGCCTGGCCACGGTGCAGGCCGCGGGCGACACGCCCAAGTCGTTCTGGGTCGGGGCGCTGCTGCTGGCCCCCGACGCCGGGCCCTCGCTCCTGGCCGCGACCGGCACCCCGGAGACGTTCTGGCGGCTGGCGAACGACCCGGACCACCTCACCGGGCGGGATGTGCCGGCGCTGCGCGAGCAGATCGCCTCGCTGGAGAACGGGCCCGCGCTGGTGGCGTTGCGGCAGGCGATCGGGCCCGGCACGGCCCTGGACACCGACGTCGACACCATCGTCGGCGACTTCGGGGTGATGCGGGAGGCGGTGGCGCCGGTGGTGGCCGTCGCCGCGTTCGGCGTCGGCACCGTCGCCGCCGTCGTCCTGCTGATGGCTGGCGGACTGGCCGCCGCCCGCCGGCGCGCCGAACTGACCCTGCTGCGCTCGCGCGGCGGCTCGCTGGTCGGCGTCGGCCGCCGCCTGCTGGCCGAGACGTCGGTGGTCGCGCTGCCGGCGGCGGCACTCGGCTGCGCGCTGGCGGTGCTGATCGTGCCCGAGGCGCGGCTCACGCCGGCGCTGCTGGCGACGGCCGCGGTGGCGCTGCTGGCCTGCGGCGCGCTGCCGCTACGCGCGGTCGCCGCCCACCGCCGCCCGCTGACCAGCACCGAGCGTACCGACGTGGTAAGGGTGCGGCCTTCGCGGCGGCGCACGGTGGCCGAACTGACGGCGCTGGTCCTGGCGGTGGGCGCGGTGGCGGCCCTGCGTCAGCGCGGCACCGCCGACGGCGAGGTGGACGCGCTGGTCAGCGCGGCGCCCGTGCTCGTCGGGGCGATCGCCGCGCTGGTGCTGGTGCGGCTGTACCCGTGGCCGCTACGGCTGGCCTCGCGCCCCGTGCTGCGGCGGCGCGGCGTGATCGGCTTCCTGGCCCTGGCCCGCGCCGGCCGCGCCCAGGCGACCGGGGCGCTGCCCCTGCTGGCGCTGATCACCGCGCTGTCCACCGCCTCCTTCGGCGGCTCCGTGCTGGCCGGCGTGGACAACGCGCGCGAACGCGCCTCGCTGCTGGCGGTCGGCGCCGACGCGCGGGTGGACGACCGCGCGGGCCTGCCCGACGCACTCGCCGACACGCTACGGAAGGTGGCGGGCGTACGGCAGGTCGTGCCCGCGCACATCGAGTACGACCTGCGGCTGGCCGACGACGGCGAGGAAATCGCGCTGGTGGCGATCGACCCGGTCGCGTACAACAAGCTGGCCCGCCACGTGGGCATGGACCGCGTGCCGGCCGACGCGCTGCGCGCCGGTCGCGGTGGTGTCGTGCCGGCCATCGCCTCGCCCGGGGTCGCCCGGCGCATGGGCACCGGGCCGCAGGAGCTGCGGCCACTGGGCGGCGACATCACGGTCAAGGTGGCCGCCGTGCACGCGGGCACCCCGGCCACGCAGGTCAGCGACTACCTCCTGATCGACGCCGCGCGACTGCCCCGCCCCTATCCGACGACGCTGCTGATGGCCGGCTCCGGCGCGCACGGCTCGGGCATCGACACGGCGGCGCTGCGCGCGGCGGTGGGCGCCGGGGGCGGGCCGGCCGAGAGCGGCCCGGACGCGGCGGCGCGCGAGGCCGGCGTCGCAGGTCAGGGCGGGTCCGGGCAGGGGGACGCCGCGCGGGGCGGCGCCTCCGCCAGCGGCGACGGCAGCGTCCGCGTCAAGGCGCGGGCCGAGGAGTACGCGGCGCTGGCCGACTCGCCGCTCCAGGACGGCACGGAGCGGCTGTACGCGGCGGCGGTCGTGGCGGGCGCCGGGTACGCGGCACTGGCCGTACTCCTCTCGCTGCTCCAGGCCACCCCGGAGCGCACGGCACTGCTGGCCCGGCTGCGCACCATGGGCCTGACCCGACGTCAGGGTCGGCGGCTGTTGGTCCTTGAGGCCCTGCCGCAGGCCCTGCTCGCCGCGTGCGGCGGCGTCCTCGTTGGTTACGGCACGATCCGGCTGCTCGCCCCCGGCCTGGACCTGACGCGGCTGGCGCTGTCCGCCCGCGCCGGCTTCGGCGAACTGGGCACCGTGCGGCTGCGCGCCGACGCGCTGTCCCTGCTGGTCCCCGCGGTGGGCGTGGTGCTGCTGACGCTGGTGGTCGTGCTGGCACAGGCGTGGTGGAGCGGGCGTCGCAAGGAGAACACCGAGCTGAGGGCGGGAGAGACGCGATGACGCGGACGGCGACAGGCACGAACGGACCCGACGGCGACGGCGACGCGGGTGGCGGGACGCCGGCGGGCGGAGCGTCGACGGACGGGGCGTCGACGGCGGGTGGGGGCGCGGGGGGCGCGTCGTCTGGTGGCGCGTCGTCTGACGGCACGGTCACGAGCGGCGGCGCCGCTGCTGGTGGCGCGGCTGCCGGGAGCACGTCGTCCGAAAGCGCGTCGCCCGCGGGCGCGGGCGGCGCCGGGTCCGGGGGTGGTGGGGCGCGGCCGGCCGTCCCGTCGCTGGCCGAGCTGGAACGCCGGGCGACCTCGCACCGTGACCGACCCGCCTACGGTCACGACGCGCTGATCACCTGCGACCGGCTGGTCCGCGTGTTCTCCACCGACGGCGTGGAGGTGCAGGCGCTCCAGGGGCTCGACCTGCTGGTCGCCGAGGGCGAGTTGATGGCGCTGGTCGGCGCGTCCGGCAGCGGCAAGTCGACCCTGATGAACATCCTGGCCGGCCTGGACGTCCCCACGGCCGGCGCGGCGTCGGTGGCCGGCAGCGACCTGCTGAACATGGACGCGAAGGCCCGGCTGCGCTACCGCCGCGACATCGTCGGCTTCGTCTGGCAACAGACGGCCCGCAACCTGCTCCCCTACCTGACGACCATCCAGAACGTCCTGCTCCCCATGCAGTTGCGCGGCCGTGGCCGACAGCGCGCGGCGCGACTCCAGCACGCCGACGAGCTGCTGGGCATGCTGCGCATCGACCACTGCCGGGACAAGCGCCCGCAGCAGATGTCCGGCGGTGAACAGCAGCGCGCGGCCATCGCGGTCGCCCTCGCCAACACCCCGGCCCTGCTGCTCGCCGACGAGCCCACCGGCGAGTTGGACTCGGCCACCGGCGAGGAGATCTTCGCGGCCTTCCGCACGGCCAACGCCGAACTGGGCACCACCGTCGTCATCGTCACCCACGACCAGGCCGTGGCCAGCGAGGTGCGCCGCACGGTCGCCATCCGCGACGGCCGCACCTCCTCCGAGGTCCTCCGCCGCACGGAGGTGGACGCCGAGACAGGCCAGGAGTCCCTGGTGGCCCGCGAGTACGCCATGCTCGACCGCGCCGGCCGGCTGCAACTCCCGGCCGAGTACACCCAGTCGCTGGGCATGGAACAACGTGTCCTGCTCGAACTCGAACCCGACCACATCGCCGTCTGGCCCGACCAGGCCCCCACCCCGTCCCGCGACGAGCCGCCCTCCGCGCCCCGCCCGAGCGGGGCCGACGCCTGAGCTCCGGCCGCCGCCCCGGCGCCGAGCGGGCACCGGGGCGCTGGGCTCCCCGCCGGGGCGCTGGGCGTGCGCCGGGGCGCTGGGCCTGCGGCGGGGTGGCTCAGTCGCTGGGCCAGTCGTAGGGGAGGAACTTTCCGTCGAAGGTGATGACGACGTGCTCGGCCCCGTCGTGGGTCGCGCGCCCGATGTCCAGTTTGAAGTTGATCGCGCTCATGATCCCGTCGCCGAACTGCTCGTGGATCAGTTCCTTCAGGGCCGGCCCGTAGACCTGGAGCGCCTCGTGGAGGCGGTAGATCGTCGGATCGGTGGGGACGGCGGTGGGCAGCCCGCCACGGTAGGGGACGGCGGTGAGCGCCGGCACCGCCTCCGCGGGGAGGTCGAGCAGTTCGGCGACCTGGCGCGCGCGCTCCGGTGGGAACGGGTGCTGCCCGAGCAACGCCGCGGTGGTCCACACCAGCGGCCGGCCGATCGCGTCGGCCAACTGCTGCCATGTGAGGCCCTTGGCCAGCCTGTTGGCGACGATCGTGGCCGTTACCTCGTCCCGGTTCATGCGGGGTCTCCCTGTCTACGGGTCCGGCGCGCGGGCGGTCCGCGCGCGAGCGGGCGGGCCGCCGGGGGTGGCGTCCTGGCGTTCGCCAGGGTGTGGCGCTGGGGCGGTCGCCGCTCGCGACGGGTCGGTCAGGCGAGCGCCGGTGTGGGGGCGGGCAGGTACGGAGTGATGTTGCGCCAGGCGCGCTCGATGTATTCCTCCTTCTCGCCGACGGGGGCCACGTAGTGCAGCGCGTCCTCGGCCGCCGCGGTGCCCTTCAGGCGGGCGATGGTCCAGGCGGCGAGGTAGTGCGAGGCCAGGCACCCGCCGGCGGTGGCGATGGTGTCCTTGGCGTAGAAGGGCTGGTTGAGCACCTCGACGCCGGCGGCGCGGACCCAGGGCCTGGTGGTCAGGTCGGTGCAGGCGGGGATGTCGTCGAGCAGTCCGAGCCTGGCCAGCACCAGCGCGCCGGAGCACTGCGCCGCGACGAGCTGGCGCGTGGGGTCCAGGCCACGGAGGACGTTCATGATCGCCGGGTCCTCGACGACCTCGCGGGTGGCGACGCCGCTGCCGACGATCACGGCGTCGGCCGCGCACGCCTCCTCAAGGGTGGACATCCGCTCGATGGTCACCCCGTTCATCGACGTCACCCGAGGTCCGGGGGTGGCGATGGTGACGCGCCAGCCGTCGGTCTTGACGCGGTTGAGCACTCCGAGCGCGATCAGGGAGTCGAGCTCGTTGTAGCCCTGGAAGGTGAGGATGGCTGTGTGCACGGCGGCTCTCCTTCTGGATGAGTGGGTGCGGGTTCTGGATGAGCGGGTGTTGACGGTAGGGACCCGCGATCAGGACAGTCAAAGAATTGTCATGGGTACAATCCGGCGCATGACAGCCGCCCGCTACAAGGTGCTGGTCGACGCGCTCGCGTCCGACATCCGGGCCGGGCGGCTCGCCGCGGGCGTACGGCTGCCGACGCACCGCGCGCTCGCCGCCCGCGAGGGCATCGCCGTGGTGACCGCGACCCGGGTCTACGCCGAGCTGGACGCGATGGGCCTGGTGAGCCGGGAGCAGGGCCGTGGCACGTTCGTCCGGGACATCGCGGTGCCCGCCGGCCACGGCATCGACCAGCAGGTCGTCGCCACCGACGCCGTCGACCTCAACTTCAACTACCCGTCGCTGCCCGGCCAGTCCGATCTCCTGCGGCAGGCCCTGCGCGAGGTGGCCACCTCCGGCGACCTCGACTCGCTGCTGCGCTACCAGCCGCACCGGGGGCGCCCCCAGGACAGGGCCTCGATCGCACGACACCTCAGACGCCGGGGGATCACGACGGACGCCGACCGGCTCCTGGTCGTGAGCGGCGCGCAGCACGGGCTGGCCGTCACCGTCATGGCCGTACTCGAGGCCGGCGACGTCGTCGCGGTCGACGCCCTGACCTATCCCGGCTTCAAGGTGCTCGCGCGGGCCTTCCGGCTCGACCTGGAGCCGGTGCCCACCACCGCCGACGGGCCGGATCTCGACGCCCTGGCGGCACTGTGCGCGACTCGCCCCGTCCGCGCGATCTACACCATGCCCACCCTGCACAACCCGCTGGGCTGGGTCATGTCGGCGACCGACCGCGTCCGCCTGGTCGCCATCGCCCGCCAGCACGGCGCGCTCCTCATCGAGGACGCCTCGTACGCCTACCTGGTCTTAGACCCCCCACCGCCGCTGGCCGCGACCGCCCCCGACATCACCGTCTACGTCTCGGGGCTGTCCAAGAGCATCGCCACGGGCCTTCGGGTCGGATTCGTCGTCGCCCCGCCCCGCACGATCCCCGCACTGGAACGCGCGATCCGGGCGACCACCTGGAACACCCCCGCCCTCACCACCGCGATCGCCTGCCGCTGGCTCGACGACGGCACGGCGGACCTGCTGGAAGCGCGGAAACGAGCCGACGCCAGGGCCCGCCAGACGCTGGCCCGAGAAGAACTGGCGGGCCTACCGCTCACAGGCCACCCCTCGTCCTACTTCACCTGGCTGCCGCTGCCCGACGACGCACGCGCCGACCGCCTCACCGCCACCCTCGCCCGCCAGCACATCTCGGTGACCACGGCGGAACCCTTCGCCGCCTCGACCCCCACCCCGCAGGCGATCCGCCTCGCCCTGGGCTCGACCGACCCGGACAGCCTCCGGTCCACGCTGCGCACGGTACGCCGCGTCGTCGCCGAGGACGCCTCCACGTAGACGTCCCCCGAGAGCCGCTCCCCGCCCCGCCCGGGAGTCGACCACGACGCGGCTCGCCCCGGACTGCTACCCACCCGCTCCCGGGCAACGCGACCACACACCGCCGTCACCCGCCACCGCCGACAACCGAGCCGCAGGTCAGAACACATGTGAACGCCCCCGGCAGCGGCCCGCCACCCCACACCCCGACGACGATCCGACCCAGCCGGACCCACCGCACGATCACCCAGCCTCACGACGGAACCCAGAACACCGGCAACGCGGGACACTCACAAAGCGCGAGCCACCCCAGCCGGCGCCGCTAAGCCGGAGTGACCGACAGACCGGTCGCCCCCGCCGTCCGCACGGCTATGGAGCCGTACGGCGTGCGCAGCCGCAACCACCCACGCGCGGCGAACAACACCAGCGACGGCTCCGCCACTCCCGCACCACGCTCCCCCAGGCCAGCACCGGCTGGAGCGGGACCCGCAGCACCGAGGTGGGCTGGAACTTGGCTGGCCGGGTCGGGCCCAGCTGGCGCCGGGTGACTCGGGGCGGGGTGAGCCGCGCCGGGGTCCGCTGGAGCGAGGTGGGTTGGGGTGGGCACAGCCGCACCCGAGACAGCTGGAGCGGGGTGGCCGGGGACCTGGCGAGCCGCGCTGGGAACGGCTGACGCGGACTGAGCCGAGGCGGGGCTGGCGTCATCGGGGCCCCCTGGCGCGGGCTGAGCCGGGGGGGAACTGGCCGGGTCGGGAACAGGCTGAGCCGAGCTGGAGTCAGCCACCTCGGAGTCCGTCGCGCCGAGGCGGGCTGGACCGTCGCTGACCATGTCAGGCCCGGCTGTCGCAGGCTGAGCCGGGGCGGGGTGGGCCGCGCCCGCAGCAGGCTGAACCCACCCGGGGTGGGCCGCGCCGAGCACGGCTGGCGCGGGCTGAGCCAGGGGGGAAGTGGCCGGGTCGGAGGCGTTGCCCTGGTCGACACCCCTCACGGGGCGGGGTTCCGGGGCCGGTGGGGGCGCGGTCGCCGGGCTCCCGGTGCGCGCGGCGGCGATCGCCGGTGCGGGCTCCGCCGCCCGGGTCGGCGCCGGGTCGATCGTGGCCGGCGGCTGTGTGGAGGTGGTCGCGGGTGGGGCCAGGGGGGCGGCGCCACGGGGGTGGGCGGCTCGCAGGAAGCCCACGGACTGCGCCGCGTGGGCGGCCCGCAGTGGCAGGTCGGTCTCCCCCACCGTGCGGGACCAGATTTCGCGGCCGATGCGGTCGCGCTCCGCGCGCGTGCGCAGTTCGGGTGCCAACGCCTCGTCCCGGGCCCGGAACTCGGCGACCGCCGCCGCCAACGTCCCGCGCAGCGCCTGCGCGTCCGGCAGACCCGCCACCCGTTGCCAGCCACCCCGTGGCGGCAGCACCCCGGCCCACGGCGGCCCGGTCACCGGCTCGGGCACGACGACCGCGAGCCCCCGTGACCCGACCTCGTCCGGCGCGGTCTCGGCGCCGTGACGTGCCGCGTCCACCGCGTCGGCGAACTGCCCGGCCGAGACGGTGACGTCCAGCTCCCACACCGCTTCGGCCACGCGCTGGCCCGCGTCTCCGTCGCCGGCGGTGTCCTCCGCTGACGAGGCCGCTCCCGCCCGTGGCGGCGGGGTGAGCACCGCCGTACGGATCGCGAGCACCTCGAACGACGCGGGGCGGCCGAAGACCGCGAGCACCCCGCCCGCCCGTGGGCCGACACCCACCACGCTGGCCTGCAACCGCACGGCCGCGGCCCGGTCGTAGCGGATCAACCGGGCCAGGAAGGCGGCGAGGTCAGCCGCCTCCCTGGCGTCGGCGAAGTGCAGCGCTGGCGCCGTCATGCGGCGACGGCCTCCTCCGACTCGTCATCGCGCTTACGCCCACCCTTGGCGGGCGTCTCTTCCAGGTACGCCTGGAGGAAGCGCTCCTCGACGGGCGTGAGCCGTCGCGGACGGCCGGCCTCAAGGTTGTACGGGACGACGACGGTCGAGGCCCGCACGTACACCGTGTCCTCGTCCTTGACCTCGTACGACAGCGTGAGTGACGCGGCGCCGATCTTCGTCACCCAGGTCTCGACGGTGACCGGGGCGTGCCGGTGGACCAGCGGCTTGCGGTAGTCGATCTCGTGTCGGGCCACCACGGAGCCCCCCGAGAACGCGTCGCCCTCCGCCTCGGCCGCCAGCCGCCACATCAGGTCGACGCGCGCCTCCTCCAGATAGCGGAGGAAGACCACGTTGTTGACGTGCCCGAAGGCGTCCATGTCCGACCAGCGCAGCGCACACGCGTACTTGTGCCGTGCCATCCTGCTCAGCCCCTGGTCAGCTTCTTGTACGTGGCGCGATGGGGCCGGGCCGCGTCCGGGCCGAGCCGCTCGACCTTGTTCTTCTCGTAGGACTCGAAGTTGCCCTCGAACCAGAACCACTTCGACTCGCCCTCGTACGCCAGGATGTGCGTGGCGACGCGGTCGAGGAACCAGCGGTCGTGGGAGACGACCACGGCGCAGCCGGGGAACTCCAGCAGCGCGTTCTCCAACGAGGAGAGCGTCTCGACGTCGAGGTCGTTGGTGGGCTCGTCGAGGAGCAGCAGGTTGCCGCCCTGCTTGAGGGTGAGCGCGAGGTTGAGGCGGTTGCGCTCACCGCCGGAGAGCACGCCCGCGGGCTTCTGCTGGTCCGGGCCCTTGAAGCCGAAGGCGCTGACGTACGCCCGCGAGGGCATCTCGACCTGGCCGACGTTGATGTAGTCCAGCTCGTCGGAGACGACGGCCCACAGGGTCTTCTTCGGGTCGATGTTGGAGCGGTTCTGGTCGACGTAGGAGATCTTGACGGTCTCGCCGACCTTGATCGAACCGGAGTCGGCGGTCTCCAGGCCCTGGATCATCTTGAACAGCGTGGTCTTGCCCGCGCCGTTCGGTCCGATGACGCCGACGATGCCGTTGCGCGGCAGAGTGAAGGACAGGTCGTCGATGAGGACCTTGTCCCCGAACGCCTTGGAGAGCTTCTCCACCTCGACCACGACGCTGCCCAGGCGCGGACCCGGCGGGATCTGGATCTCCTCGAAGTCCAGCTTCCTGGTCTTCTCCGCCTCGGCGGCCATCTCCTCGTAACGGGTCAGGCGCGCCTTGGACTTGGCCTGCCGGCCCTTGGCGTTGGAGCGGACCCACTCCAGCTCTTCCTTGAGGCGCTTGGCGCGCTTGGCGTCCTTCTGCCCCTCGACCTTGAGGCGGGTGGCCTTCTTGTCGAGGTAGGTGGAGTAGTTGCCCTCGTAGGGGTGGGCCCGGCCGCGGTCGAGCTCCAGGATCCACTCGGCGACGTTGTCGAGGAAGTACCGGTCGTGGGTGACGGCGACGACGGTGCCGGCGTACTTGGCCAGGTGCTGCTCCAGCCACTGGACGGACTCGGCGTCCAGGTGGTTGGTGGGCTCGTCGAGGAGGAGCAGGTCAGGGGCCTCGAGCAGGAGCTTGCACAGCGCCACGCGACGCCGCTCACCACCGGAGAGGTTGGTCACCGGCCAGTCGCCGGGCGGGCAGCCGAGGGCGTCCATGGCCTGCTCGAGCTGGGTGTCGAGGTCCCAGGCGTTGGCGTGGTCAAGATCCTCCTGGAGCTTGCCCATCTCCTCCATCAGCGCGTCCGAGTAGTCGGTCGCCATCAGCTCGGCGACCTCGTTGAAGCGCTTGAGCTTGCCCATGAGCTCGGCGGCGCCGTCCTGGACGTTCTGCAGGACCGTCTTCGTCTCGTCCAGCGGCGGCTCCTGGAGGAGCATGCCCACGCTGAACCCGGGCGCGAGGAAGGCGTCACCGTTGGACGCCTGCTCAAGACCGGCCATGATCTTGAGGACGGTCGACTTGCCCGCACCGTTCGGGCCGACGACACCGATCTTCGCGCCCGGCAGGAAGTTCAGGTTGACGTCGTCGAGGATCACCTTGTCGCCATGGGCCTTTCGGGCCTTGCGCATGGTGTAGATGTACTCAGCCAAGAGAAACCGTCCGGCAATCATGAGGGTGGGCAGATAGAACCATCTTGCCGTACGCGTAGAGCTGGGCGAAAACGAGTAAGGTCCCCGCTCCCCAGCCCCTCGCCACGGCCGCGCGCCAGCCTGATCGACAGGCCCGGCGCGAGCTGTGCGCGCCACCCGAAACGGCGGCATCCTGCCTGGTCAGCGGCCTAAGCGGCGGGCTCGTTCGACCGCGCGGTCTTCTTCCTGCGCACGAGGACGACCGCGGCGCCACCGACGAGGACCAGCCCGCCCGCTATGCCCGCGATCAGGGCGACGGGGCTGCTACTCCCGGTATCGGCCAGGTCACCGTCGCCCTGCGCGGCCATCTCCCGCGGGACGTCGTCCACCGGGGTGGGGCTCGGCCGCGAGGCGGGGCGGTTCCCGCCCCCCGCGGCGACGGTCGCGTCGGCGGCGCCCGGGGTGTCGGGGTCCGTGGCGGAGCGGTCCTCCGCGCTCACGGTCCGGCAGTCCAGTGCCCCGGCGAACGTCTTCTCGAAACCGTCCGGCCCGGTCAGCGCGAACCGGTACGCCCGGTCCTCGCGCGCCGGCACCGTCACGACGGCGGACCTACCCGGCGCGACCACGTACTCACCCTGCGCCAGCGTGTAGGGGAAGCGCGCGTCTCCCTTGTTGGCGACCGTGACGTCCACGCCGCCCTTGGCGCAGTTCGGCCTGGCCGAGACCGCCGGGATGGCGCCGGTCCTGGCCCAGTTGGCGCCGGCCCGGGCGGAGACGGTGCTCTCGCTGGAGCTCGCGAGGATCTGCGTCTGGCTCTTGGCGTGCTGCCCGACTCCGGAGAAGGTGCGCCCGACGGGCACCTTGGTCGCCGCCTCCACTGTCAGCCCCGCCGTGCCGTCCGGCGATCCCGGGGGGACGTCGAGGAAGAGCCTGGTTCCGTTGGTCGCGCGGGTGATCGGCTTGCCGTCGGCGCCGACGACCCTCACTCCCGAAGGCACGGTCGTCGTGGGCGGGGCGATGGTGACGCCGCTCGCGTTCGTCCTGACCGTCACCGGGCCGAGTCGCGTGCCGGTCTTTCCGGCGATCGCGGGCGGGTCGAGGGTGAGTGACGCCCTGGGTTCGCCCACCCGTCGCGCCGCCTTGTGGAGATAGTCGGCGAGTTTCTCCGCTTGCGGGTGTACGGCATCCACTTTGATGTGGTCCGAGTAACGCCAGATGGCCACCTGCGTACCGGCTGCCGCCGTCTTCTCACTCAACGTGCCCGTTCCGGCCGCTGCGGCAAGCCGGTCGAGATCGTTTATCTGCGGATAGGAGTGCTGGAGAATCCAGCGAATTTTCCCCGCGTCGGGATTGTCGTGGAGCGAAGAGGACTTCCAGGGCACTTCCTGGTACTTCGCCTGGTCCTGCGTCGGGTTGTGGATGTCGATGCTGTAGCTCTGGAGCGTGCCGCCGTTCTCGACGGACATCTCGAAGAGCCCGGCGCCGATCTTCCCTTCCTTGCCAGGCTCGCGGATGACCGCCCGGTCGAAGGTCCTGAGCCCGTCGAGGGTCGCTGTCGCACCACCACGGTAGACGGGCACGTCGTCCGCCGTGGCCGGCCCCGCCACGGTCACCACTCCCACCGCGGCGAGCCCGGAGGCCAGCGCCGCGGCGGCAAGGCGGCGGGTTCCCCGCCTCGTGACACAAAGCATGGATTTTCCTTCCAGGGCAGACACGAGCGGCCTACCGGCGGCGTCGCTCCTGATGGCGAACTCGAAACTCGGAAGCCCTCGTTGCTACGGACGAAGATCCTAGATACGGGGCGCACCCGGACCCCCTGATAGCCAGCCTCGGCCACCGATCCGACTCGGAATCGTTATCGGAGTCAGGGTTCGACGATCGGGATTATCGACAAATCCCTGTGGATTCATGGGGCCGTTGGGCTCATAGCAGAGATATCCGACATCACTTCCGCACCCGCTTCCGTGGCCACCGCCGCCGCGAACGGTTCAACTCCCGTTGACACGGCCGAAGAGGGAGATTCAGATACTCCGCTCGCCGCCTTCCTGGCCTGTGCGACGCGGCGGAAGGCCGATGTTCCACGTGTCAGATCGTGCCCGACGGCGAGCGCGTCCAGGTCGGCCGAGAACCACCACTTCCCCTCCCGCTCCTGTTCGTTCACGCGCAACCTGCCGCGCACGATGAGGGGGTCGCCCAGCGACACCGAGGCGGCGACGTTCCCCGCCAGCCCGCGCCAGGCCCGCACCGTGTAGAAACTCGTCCCGCCGTCCGTCCACCGCGTACGACCGCGATCCCAGCGCCGCGAGGTGACGGCGAGCCGGAACCGCACCACCGCGACCCCCTCCGTCGTCTCCTTGTACTCGGGCCGCGTCGCCACGTTGCCCACCGCCGTCACTTCGGTCTCGTTCATCCGACCCACGACTCCTTCTCGCTCGTCCACTCGTCCGTCACCGCGCGAACGGCCCCCACACGCTGGCTCCGCCCCCTCGCGCCCACATCCCGCACCGCGAACCCACCCACCTCACCCACGCCGTGGCCACGCGCTCGCGCGCCCGTCAGCCGTCCGGTCCCCTCCCGTACGCCATCGGGCCCCACCAGGAGCACGCCAGGCCCACTTCACGCTCGGCCAGGGCGGACCGCCGCACAGCGCCACCGCACTACGTCACCGGGGTGGCCCTGCCGCGACACAGCACGCGCCAGGGCCTCCCCCGTCACCCACCGCTCACGTGGCACCGCTCGCTCTGTGCTCCACCGGTCGCGTGCGCCGCAGGTGATCCCATAGTGAGCGCGCCCCGAGATCCCCGCTGAGCCATGTGGACAGACCACGACCTGTGGATAACTCCCTCACCCGTTCGGGGAGCTTGTGCGCACGGGAGGGGGCTGGCGTGGCTGTGCTCTGGCCCGGATCTCCTCGTGTCCCGGTGGTCCGCACGGTCGGACCGCATACCGCGCCGCCTCGCGGACGTGCGAGGCATGCGGGGGGGTCGGCTCGTCAGCCGGCGTACCGCGTCTCCCTCGCCGATGTCAGACCGCTCGACGTAGGCTCCGTACCGGCGCCGAGGACACCAGTGCCCGCAACTCGGTTCGCCCCCGCTCCACGACATCCAGGATCTCGGCTGGACGGGCATCGGGCGGCAGCGGTGTGTCAGCCATCAGGTTGAACATCGTGTACGGCTTCTCCAGCCAGCGCCGCAACGCCCGCCAGTGCTGGGTCCGATCCGGGGGCAACGCTGGATCCCAGGGGTGGGCGGCGTAGTTGGTGCGGTCCTCGCCGTAGGCGTACAGCAGGCCCGAGCGGCGGACCAGGCACGGGAAGCAGAGGCCGCAGTGAGCCAGGCGCGAGGTGCCGGGCTGATGAACCGGGGGTGTGCCGCAGCTCAGCGTGGCCTCCACCACCTCCCGGGGCAGGTGGGCGTCTCGCGCTACCGCGCACACCTGGCCCTTGGTGAACGCGGCGAAGGGGTTGACGACACGGACCGCGAGCTCGGGTGGTCGTGCTGTCTCCTCGATGACCCGGTTGAGGTGGGACAGCGTGAGCGGGTGCACTGACCTGGTGGAGCAGGCGCCGACGCGGGCGGCGGACAAGGGCGGGTTGAGGGCGAGTTGGCCGTTCTCGGGAAGGTGGACCACGGAGACCCGCTCGGCCGCGGCGGCGGAGACGGCGGTGGCCGCGTACAACAGGCCACGTGATCGAGTGGAGCGCTCCAGACGAAGCGTCGTGCCCTTCGGTCTACGGACGGTCTGGCTCAGCTCGATCCGGCGCAGTGTGCGCTTCCCTCGCTGACACACCGCCCGGTAGAGCTCGCCCTGCAGTGCCTCGAAGTTTCGCTCCTGGAAGGTGACCAGCAGCATGGAGCGCGAGCTGGGGACGACGGCGCGCTGGACCGCCCAGCCCAGGGAGTCAAGGCCGCCGGAGAAGAGGGCCACTTCCCGCGCGTAGTCGTCGGGGCCGAAGGGCAGCGGTTCGCGTCGCGCTCGCCCCGCAGTGTCGAGAGGCCGGAAATCGACCTCCCAGCGGTCACCCGTCACTGTGGCGAGCAGCGCCGTGAGGTGGGGAAGCGCACGGCTCCACGCGGCCGGATCGGCGACGGGCACACACAGCCGGATGTGCCGTGTCCAGCGGTCGAACGCCACCGTGCGGGGCGTGCGGCGATCGGCGGCGAACACGGCCCGGGCGACGCGTTCGAGGTCGCTCGCCCAGTCCGGGGCGGTACCGAAGAGCTGACGTTGGTCGGCTGTGCGCGCCGGCGACTCCCAGTAAAGGTCGTCGGCCAGGGGCTGCCAGGGTGACGCGGGTGGCGGCGCGCCCTGGTGGGCGAGCCAGAAGTAGTGGACCGCTGTCGTGTGCTTCACGTGGCGGGCACCTCCTCGCCGGTGGCCGGTTCGTACACGGAGCCGGAGGCCAGGCCGAGCGCCGCTCCGACGGTTCGCGGGAGCAGGTCGCGGGCGACCCTCGCCAGCGAGCCGCTCGCCGAGTTGTCCGGAGCCACGCGCCCGTTCCTTCGCTCCGCCCCGTCCGCGAGGTGGGCCTCCTCGCACGGGTTGGGCAGCAGGCGCAGCACACGTTCAAAGACCCCCCGCGCGACGTGGTCCTCGGGGTCGAGCAGGGGCAGCGCCGGGAGGACGAACGTGACCTTCTCGGCGATGACGGCACGCAGGAACTCGGCCACGACACTCGCGAAGAACCCCTGGTAGAGCAGGCAGAGCAGGTCGCCCGTCCAGCCGGAGCCGTCGGCGGCGAGCGCCTCGGGATGGAGCCGGCTCACCTCGTCCGCGGTCGCCACGGCGGCTCGCCGTACGGCCGCGTCCGTGATCGTGCCGCCTGTGCCACCGACGACCGTTGAGACGTAGCCGACGAACGCGGTACGCGGGTCCGTGTCGGCGCGGAGCACATCGGGTATCGCGTCGAGAGCCTCATCCCGGGGGCCGCCCGTCGCGCTACCGGTGGCAGCCAGGGTGGTGGTGCGTGCCAGGGCTCCCAGCAGGGAGCTCACCCGCTCGCCGGCCGCGTACGTGGCGTCGTACAGGCCGAAGGCCGTCGGGTCCGCACGGACGGTCCGGTGAAGCACCGCCAGGTAGTCGTCGGCGATCGTGTCCAGCTTCGCCGGGGCGCCTGGGCGGTCGTGGCGCCACGATGACAGGCGCCTGGCGACACGACTCCACTCCCCGGCCGTCGTCCCGGAGCTGCCTCCAGGGCCTGGCCACCGTGCCGACGTACCCACCTGGCACCCCCCTGACCGGCCGGCACGACAGCCACAGCGCCGTCAGCGGCCGACTCCTTGATCCAGGAGAACAGGCGCCGTCCCGGTGTCGACAGGGCGCGACTCGGCCAAGCGCGAGCCGTCCACCGAAGTGACGAGACGCCACCGGTGGGGGCTCGGGGGCTGGTGAGGAGAGGCACGACCCCCGAATGGTGGGGTCCCGGCACGTGTGCGATCACGAGACAACTCGTCTCGGCGGGCTTCCATTTCGTGCTTCCGTCACGCTCCATGCGCGCTGACGCGTCGGCACTGGTGATGTCCGGCCCCGCTCCGTCGTCGGGCGGGGACGCCGCCCTCCGTGCGGGGCGGGCCATCAGGTCGCAGGAGGTGAACGGGCGGTTCGGCTGTTCACGAAGCCGCCCATGGGACGTTCACGTGACCGTGGGGCCTCGTTGGACGGATCGGTGTTCGCGTGGCGCGCTACTCACCACAGCCAGCCAGCACCCAGAACCGCTCGAATCACTTCTCCACCGTGAGGAGTTAGCGGCGCTATCGGGAGGCCCTGTGGACCTGACGAGCCCCTGCGCGGGACACCTCACACAGGGGCCGCGCGGAATCCGGCGCTGCGATCCCCGTCGGCTGGTGACGGGCTCCGCGTCACCAGCCGGCCTGGCCTGAATCGACTGGCGCACACGCGCCCCCCCGGGGGGCACACATGAAGATCGACGGGCCCCCCGGAGCGCCGGCCCGCCGCCCCCGTGGGCGCGCCCGGAGTCCGTGGGTGGCCGCCGGCCCGCATGGGTGGCCGTCGGCCCGCACCCCGTCCACGGCTCGCGTCGAGTGCGGCGCCCACTTCGGGGTCGCGCCGGGCTTGGTCGGGGGCTCTCGCTCGCTCCGCGTCACACAGCTCGCGCTTACACCGCCGCTACGCGGGCCTCGCTAGCGTGCCTCTGACCAGCGCGGACGGGGGCTCCCGGGGGAGGGCGGGCGGTAGTCGGGCGGAGCGTCGCGCGGCTGGTGTTGCTGGCGGGGCGCTTGGCCTATGAGCGATGTGCTGAGCCTCACGCGAGAGCCTCACCGGCGTTTGCGCTGGTGAGGCTGGTTGTGCGCCCCCGGCAGGACTCGAACCTGCGGCCAAGCGCTTAGAAGGCGCCTGCTCTATCCACTGAGCTACGGGGGCCGGTTGGTGGCCGCGAACGGCCGGTGGAGCCCCTGGGGCCTGCGGGTCCGACCGTTGGGCCGCTGTGCCGACGGCCGTGCGGGGCGGAACCGTGACGTTGCCGGGTCAAGGATAGGGCTCCGTACGCCTCGTCCCGGTTGCTTCACCTCCGTGGCACGTTGTGGAGGTTCCGTGAAGCGATGCCGATAATCGCAGGCGAGTACGAATCCTGCACGGCTTTTCGCGGATCGGCGGGCGGGTGTTGTGCAGTCGTTATGCCTGCGGCTCAGTCCTCCCGCCGGGCCCCTGCCCCTTCTGCGGTGATCCGGGTGGGTCTCATCGGCGCGCAGAGAGGGCTATACGCTTCAAAAGCTAAGCAAAATTGGGCATTGTTCCCATGTGGCGACCTTGGACGTACGGCCCCGACTGCTCGACGCGCTGTCCGCACTGCGTGACCGTGTTGACGCCACACGCTTCCCGCTCCCGCTTCCCGGCGCGGCGCGCGCCCGACGCAGCCGTGCCGAACTCCTCGCCCAGCTTGATGACTACGTCGTGCCCCGGCTGAGCGCTCCCGAAGCGCCTCTTCTCGCGGTGGTCGGCGGCTCCACCGGGGCCGGGAAGTCCACGCTGGTCAACTCGCTGGTCGGCCGGCGGGTCACCGCGGCGGGGGTGCTGCGCCCGACGACGCGTACGCCGGTCCTGGTGTGCCATCCGGACGACAGTCACTGGTTCTCCGGCCGGCGCGTCCTGCCGCACCTCGCCCGCGTGTGGATGCCGGTCCAGGACGGGCCGCCGGAGTCGGGCCACGCGTCGTACGACGGGGCGGTCGAGCGCGCGGCGGTGGTCGGGGGACCCGTGGGATACCGGGTGGGGGACGGGCGTGAACCGTACGAGCGGGCGTATGAGACGTACGACCCGTATGGCGCGGGCGGGGCACGTGGGGCGTACGGGGGTTTGGGGGCGGTGGGTGGTCTCGGCTCCGGCGTCGGCGCGGGAGGCGGGATCGCCGCTGGTGGGGGCGTCGACGGCGGGATGTATGACGCTCTCGGGGGCCGGGGAGGGTACGGCGGCTTCGGGGCGTACGGGGGCTACGACGCCTATGCGGATCGTGGGGGTTACGGCGGTCGCGCGGGCTCGGAGGGGTACGGGGGTTATGGGGATAACTACGAGGGTTATGGAAGGCGCGGGGGTGACGGGGGGCTCGGGGAGGTGGGTGGGTCCGGGGCCGGTGGGGGCTACGGGGCCGAGGAGCCGTATGACGCGTTGGTGGACTCGTTGCGGCTGGAGGTCGATCCGGCGCTGCCGCGCGGGCTGGCTCTGCTCGACGCGCCGGACATCGATTCCCTGGTCGTCGAGAACCGTGAGCTGGCCGCCCGGCTGATCTGTGCCGCCGACGTCTGGGTGCTCGTCACGACGGCGGCACGGTACGCCGACGCGGTGCCCTGGCACCTGTTGCGGACCGCCAAGGAGTACGACGTGACGCTGATCACCGTGCTCGATCGGGTGCCGCACCAGGTGGCGCTGGACGTCACCCGCGAGTACGCCGCGCTGTTGGAGGAGGCGGGTCTGGGCGGTGTGCCACGGTTCACCATCCCGGAGTTGCCCGAGTCCGCGGGCGGCGGCAGCGGGTTGTTGCCGGCCTCGGCGGTGGCGGCGTTGCGTGACTGGCTGGCGCGGCGGGCCGAGGACCCGGTGGCTCGGGCGGCGGCTGCCGCGCGTACCGCCGAGGGGGCCATCGCCGCGCTGCGTACCCAGTTGCCGGCGCTGGCCGCCGCGGCGGCGGCCCAACACGCCGCCGCCGTGCGGGTCGCCCAGCGGGTGGACGACGCGTACGCGCGGGCCGAGGAACGGGCGCTCCAGGAGATCGCGCGGGGCGCTCCGCTGGCCGGGGACGCGCCCACGCACTGGCACTGCTTCCCCCGTGACAGCGCCCCCGGCACGTTGCTCGACGCCCTCACCGCCTCCCTGGCGACCCTGCTGACCTGCGTGATCTCCGCCGCCGACGCACAGATCGCGGCGGCCGGCCACCACGATCCGGCGGGCGAGGCGACGCTCGCGCCGCCGGACGCGGCGGGCGTCGCCGGCCGGGCGGGCGTGGCGGCGCGGCACTGGCGGCGCTGCGTGGAGGAGTTGGCCGAGGAGCGGGCGGGGCTGGCCGAGCGGCCCGTCACGCCCGACCCGGAGGTGGTCGCGGCCCTGGCGGCCACGGCGTTGCTCGGCGGCCGTCGCGCCCCCACCGCTGGCGAGCGGCTCGCGGACGCGCTCGGCACACCCGGCGCGCAGCGGCTGCGGGACGCCGGGCGGCAGCTGCTGGAGGAGTGCGTACGACGCGTCCTGGACGCCGAGCAGGAACGGTCGCTCGCCCCCCTGGACGCTCTCGACATCACGGCGGAGCAGCAGGCCGACCTGATCGCCGCCCTTTCCGTATTGCGGAAGGAACACCCCCGTGTGGCGGCCTGGTCGCCGACACGGCACGAATCTGAGCGCAGAGAGAGGTGACCGAGATGACGGCCACGGAGCCCGGCCCGGAGACCGAGGCCGACCACGTCCCCACGGGGCACGCCGAGCACGACGGGACCGGCGCGACGGGCGGGGCCCGTGGGGCCGGCGGCGGCACGGCACCGGCTCCCTCCGGTACGCCCGACGCGGGGGTCGGCATCGGGGACGGGGCTGGGGTACGTGGTGGGGGTGACGGCTTCGCCGGGGGCGGGGCCTGGGCTGGGGCTGGCGGGGGTGGCGTGGACACGGGGGGCGGTGGGGTTGGTGGGGCCCGCGCCGCCGTGGCGGGGAACGGGGCTCGGGAGGTGGCCGGTGCGATCGATGCGACCGACGGCGTCGCTGGGGCCGATGTCGAGGGCGAGGTGCGGAGGGACGCCGACGCGGTCGGCGGGTTCCACGACGCCTGGCGCGGGGTCGCGGCCGAGGGTGGGTCGGAAGTCGGGGACAGGGCTGGGATGCCCGGCATGGGTGACGGCTTCGGCCGGGTTGGTGTCGGAAGTGAGGTGCGTACGGGGGGTGCCGGGGCTCGTGTGATCGGTGGTGCGGGCGAGGTCGAAGGCTGGGCAGGGGCGGAGGGCGGTGCGGAGTGGGTGGGCGCGGGAGAGGGGCGGGGTGGGGCTGTCGGAGGCGGTGGTGGCGTACGTGGTGTGGGTGGTGTGGGTGGCGGTGGTGGGGACGGTCGGGGTGAAGGTGCTGGAAGCGGAGAGGTTGGGGCGGTGGATGGGGTGTATGGGGTGGAGGTGGTGCGTGAGGAGGTGGCGGGTGGTACGGGTGAGGTGATGGGTGCTACGTGGGAGTCCCCGCCCGAGGTCGGGAATTCGGTCGGAGCTGGCGGGGCGCCGACGGGGTTCGGGCAGCCGCCCCGGCACTCCTGGGACGACGGGCTGATCGCACGCCGGGCCCCCGCGTCGGTACGTACGCGCGGAGGCGCGGGAAGCGGAAGCGCGGGGAACGGGGACGTGAGGGCTTCGGGCGCACCGGCGCGTGGGGCGCGGGCTGGGGCTGATGCGGGTGTGGTGGCCGGGGCTGGGGCGGGGGCAAGTGGCGGCTGGGGAGCAGGCGTTGCGGCGGAGTCGGGGCGTGCGGCGGGGGCAGCGGATGCGACGGGGACGGCTGATGTGACAGGGGCGGCTGAGGCGGGAGAGCCGGGCGCCGCAGTCGCGAGGGCGGGTGAGGCGGGTGAACTGGGTACTGCGGTCCCGGGGGCGGGTGGCCCGGATGCGATGGGTGACACGGCGGGGCGGGGCGGGGCGGAGTACGCCGGCGCCGCGACGGGCGGGGGCGCTGGGGGTGTGGCTGGTGCGGCGGGCGGCGGGATCGCGACTAGCGCCGCCGGTGCGGTGAGCGGCGGAGTCGCAGGCAGTGCTGCCAGCGCGGTGGGCGGCGGGACCGCAGCCGGAGCCGTCGGTGGAGTGGGCGGCAGGGCCGCAGGCGGAGCGGTAGACGTGGGTAACGAGGCTGCGGGTAGTGCAGCGGACGTAGTACGCGGCGGGCCCGCAACCAGTACGGCCGGCCTGATGGACAGCGGAGCCGCAGGTAGCGCCGCCGGCGCGGGGGGCAACGGGATGGCAGGCGGCACGGCCGACGTGGTGCGTGACGGGGCCCCAACTAGTACGGCCGGCCTGGACAGAGGGCCCGCGGCCGGTGCTGCCTCAGCCGTGAGCGGCGGAACCCTGAGCAGCGCCGCCGGCGCGGTCGGCGACGGGCCCGCACGCGGCACGGCCGACGTGGTGCGCGGCGCGGCCCCAGCCAGCACGGCCGCTGTGGTGGGCGACGGGGCCGCAGGCAGAGCGGCAGACGTCGTGGGCGGCGCGGCCCCAGCCAGTACGGTCGGCCTGGACAGCGAGCCCACAGCCGGAGCTGCCTCAGCCGTGAGCGGCGGAACGCCGAGCAGCGCCGCCGGCGCGGTCGGCGGCGGGCCCGCACGCGGCACGGCCGACGTAGTGCGCGGCGCGGCCCCAGCCAGTACGGCCGCTGTGGTGGGCGGCGGAGCCGCAACTAGTGCCGCCGCCGGTGCGGGGGGCAGCGGGATCGCAGGCAGTGCTGCCGACGTGGTGCGCGGCGCGGCCCCAGCCAGCACGGCCGGTGTGGTGGGCGACGGGACCGCAGGCAGAGCGGCAGACGTCGTGGGCGGCGCGGCCCCAGCCAGTACACCTGGACCAATGGACGGCGGTGCCGAAACCGGAGTCGCCGGTGCGGTGGCCGACGGGGCCCCAGCCAGTACGGCCGGCGCGGTCGGCGACGGGCCCGCACGCGGCACGGCCGACGTAGTGCGCGGCGCGGCCCCAGCCGGTACCGCCGCTGTGGTGGGCGGCGGAGCCGCGGTCGGTACGGCTGGCCCCATGGGTGGCGGCGACGCTGGCGGGGCCTCGGGCCGTGGCGCAACCGGGGCCGACGGGTGGGGAGTTGCCGGGGGCGTGGAGGCGGTGGGGAGTCTGGGCGGCTCAGCGGGGTGGGGAACGACAGGCGGCGCGGGCACGGTGGCCGGCTCGGCAGGACCCGGGCCCGCGCGTGGTGCGGCGGAGGGGGGAGCCGCGGAGGGCGCGAGGGACGCGGCCCGATCGGCAGAGGCCGAGGCCACGGGCGACCCAGCGGAACGGGGAGCCGCGCGGAACCCGTGGGCCGCCGCGAACGGGTCAGGCGCGGAAACCGCGCCGGGTCCAGCGGACTCGCCGGACCCCACGGACCCGACGGACCCCACGGACCCCACGGACCCGACAGGCTCCACTGACCGAACGGACCGAACGGACCGAACGGACCAAACAGGCCGAACAGACCCAACAGGCCCAACGGGCTTCACGGGCCCGACGCGTTCGGTGGACGCGCTGGCAGGCGGCGGCGCGGGGGGACGGGGGGACGGGGGACGCACGAGGTCCGCGGCGCGCGCGACTGGCCCGGGGGCGGCGGCGGGCCTGACCGGTCACGCGCCAGTCGGAGAACCCACGGGCGGGGGCGACGGGGAGGCCCCGGGGGCCGCGACGGGTGCGGATGCGTATGCCGTGGGGGCGGCGAGGGTTACGGGAGAGGGCGGGGCGTGCCGGGGTGCGGCGCTTGGAGATGCCGCTTCCGCGCGCTGGGGCGCGGGCGGCACCGGCGGGGCTTCGGCGAACGCCGAGAGCGCTCCGGCGAGGGCGGGAACGCTCGCCGATAACGCCGACTTCGACACGTACGCCCTGGCCCAGGCCGTGAGCGGGCCCGATCGCGCCGTGGTGGCCGACGGTGGTGAGCCCTCGGCGGCGTCCGGCAGGACAGGCCCCGCCACGACGTACGACATGACGGGCGGGGCGGGCGCGACCGACACGAAACCGGCCTACGACGCTCGCGGCGTGACGGGCACCAGCGCGGGATACGCGCGCGGTACCTCACGCGCCGACGCGGCGTACGACGCTCGCGGGACGACGGGCGCGGGTACGGGCGCGAGGCATGACGGGCAGCGTGTGGCGGAGGCCGCCCCGACGCACGGTGCGTCGGGCGGGGCGGGCCCGCACCCGACGGTCAGCGCCGGCGTCGCGACCAGCGCTCACGGGGCGTACAGCGCGCGCTCCACGGCCGACCCGGTGGCCCCGACGTCGAGGCCGGACCCGACGTCCAGCGCGAACGACACGACCAGCGCCGACGGGGAACCCGGCACGCACGGCGTCGCCGGCACGACAACCCCGACGAATCCGAACCGGGCGGCCAGCGCCAGCGACGCGACCAGCGCTCACGGGGCGTACAGCACCCGCGACATGACCGACTCGGCGGCCTCGCCGTGGGGTCAGGGCTCGGCTTACGGGGCGCGTGGGGCGGCGGGGTTGCGGGGGCGGTTGGTGGCGTTGCGGGAGGTGGTGGGGCTCTCGCGGAGTCGGGTGGACGGGCGGACGCTCGCCGAGGCCGAGAAGGTGCTTGACCAGGCGGCGGCGCGGGATCGGTACGCGCGTGGTCACACCGTCGTCGCCCTCGCCGGCTCGACCGGGAGTGGGAAGTCCACGCTGTTCAACGCGCTGGTGGGGGCGCCGCTCGCGGAGGCGGGTACGCGGCGGCCGACCACCTGCGCGCCGCTGGCCTGCGCGTGGAGCGACCGCGCCGACGGTCTGTTGGACCGGCTGGGCGTCACGCTCGCCGATCGGCACCGGCCGGCTGATCCGGCCGACCCCGCGTTCGCCGGCCTCGTACTGCTCGACCTGCCCGACCACGACTCGGTCAGCGTGGGACACCGGGCGCGAGTGGAGCGGCTGTTGGGGCTGGTGGACGTGATCGTGTGGGTCGTGGACCCGGAGAAGTACGCGGACGCCGTGCTGCACGAGCGCTATCTGCGCCCGCTGGCCGGGTACTCCGAGGTGATGGTCGTGGTGCTCAACCAGGTCGACCGGTTGCCGGGCGACGCCGCCGACCAGGTGGTGGACGACCTGCGGCGGCTGCTCGACGAGGACGGGATCGCGCTCGGCGAGCACGGCGAACCGGGTGCGGCGGTGCTGGCCCTGTCGGCGCTGACCGGTGAGGGCGTCGGGGAACTGCGGGAGACGCTGGGGCGGTTCGCGGCGGACCACGGGGCGGCCGAGCGGCGGCTGACCGCCGACGTCGACGGGGCGACCCTGCGCCTGCGGCCGGCGTACCTGACCGAGGGGCGCACCGGGTTGAGCGAGCGGGCCTGCGAGGAGTTCGAGGACGGTCTGGCGGACGCGGCGGGCGTGGTCGCGTTGGGACAGGCGGCGGAGCGTTCCTGGCTGCGGGAGGCGGCGTACGCGTGCGGGACGCCGTGGGCCCGGCTGTTCGACCGGCGCGCGGGTGGTTCGCGCGCGCCGGTGTCGCGACGCCGTGCGGGTCGGCCGCCGTACGGGGCCGCCCCGCCCCACCCCCACCCCCTGGGCGGGGCCGCTCTCGCCCCC
>NZ_JBHVJC010000019.1:132624-162077 GCF_042799315.1 Streptomyces sp. NPDC057702
GGGGGTGGGGGTTGGGGGGGGGTCCGGGGGGGGGCGGGGTTTGGGCGGGGGGGGGGGGGGGGGGGGGGGGGGGGGGGTGCGGGGGGGGGGGGGGGGGCCGGGTTTTGGGGCCCCAGCCGCACCACCCGCACGCCGTGGGCGAGCCCGATCACTCCCCCGAGCCGGCGCGCGGGGCGCTCGCCCGGCGCCTCGGGCGCCTGCGGGGGGCGTACGCGGACACGGCGTCCGCCGACACCGCGCCCGCCGCCCGCACCGCGTCCGGTGGCGACGTGGACACAGCGGCTTCCGTCGGTGCGGCGGCTTCGCCCCACGCCCCGCTCTCCCTCGACGCGGCGGCTCCGCCCCAGGCGGAGCCGACGGGTTCGCCGGACGCGGCGCGGTTGCCCGCCGGGCGTGACGGGTCGCGGGGTTCGCGCGCGCGGCCCGAGGTCGCGGGGCCCGGCGCGCCGGCGGGTGCCACCGAACTGGCGGGTTCCGCCGCGTTGGTGGGAGCCGTGGGCACGGTCGCGGCGCACGGCACGTCGGGGGCGGGTCCGGGGGCGCCCGAAGCGACGGGGGCGGAGGCGTACGAGGTGGCGGAGGCGTACCGGGCGTACGAGGCGGTGACGGCCGAGGCGGCGCGGTCGCGCGGGACGAACGAGGCGTACGGGGCGGCGGCGGGGCGGCCGTTGGTAGCCGGCGCGCGAGGAGAGGCCACGGGCGCCGTGACCGTGGGCGCCCCGGCGGCGGGCCCGCCCGCGGCGGGCGCGGCGGCCGGGGGGATCGCGGCGGTCCCCTCCCCCGCGACGGAGCCCGTCGGCGGCGGGACCGGTCTCGCGGCGGCCGGCGCGTCCGCGCCCGGCGACGAACCGGGCGGCGCACTCCTGGTCCCCGGCACCCGGGACGACACGCTCCCGGGCGACAGGTCGCCCCAGCCCCATCCGCACCAGGCCCACCCGGGCCAACCCCACTCACCCCACGCACACCCACACCAGGCCCACCCGGCTCAGGCCCGCGCGGGCGGCGCCGTGGGGCGCGCACCCGTCGGGGGCGACACGGACCGGGGCCCCTTCGGCGGCGAACCGGGCGACGGCCCGGCCAGTGGCGGCCCGGGTCGCGTGCCCCCGGGCGGCGAACCCGCTCGCGTACGCGCGGACGACGCGCCATGGCGTACGCCCGCGGGCGGCGGCGCGGGGGTGCCGGCGGAGTGTGTCGCTCCGGTGGCCGGCACCGGGCCCCGGGGGCGGGCGGTCGGGTCGGCGGATCCGCTCGCCGGGCGGGCTCGGCTCGCGGCCCCGACGGTGGCCCGGCCCGCCGTCGAGCACGCCGTACGGGCCTTGGCGGACGACGCGGCGACGGGGTTGCCCTGGCTGTGGGCCAAGGCGGTCCGCGAGGTGGCGCAGGGTGCGGCGCGGGGGTTGCCGGAGGCGTTGGACGAGGTGGTGGCGGAGATCGGGGACCGCGCGGTGAACGCGCCCGGCCGAGGCGGGTCGCTCGTCCGCCGGCCACGTTGGTGGGCCGCCGCGACGCTGGCCCAGCGGGTGTGCCTGGCGGCCCAACTGGTCGGCCTGCTCTGGCTGGTGGCCGTCCTCGCGGGGCTGGTCGGCGGATCGTGGTGGGTGCCGACGGCGTTGCTGGTCAGCGGCTGGGTCGTCGGCTCCGCGATGGCCCGGCTGTGCGCGTGGGCCGCGCGCGGCCCGGCCCGGCAGCACGGAGAGGAGGCCGAGCGGCGGCTACGGGAGGCGGTGGCGGACTGCGGGCGCGAACGCGTCCTGGAGGCCGTGTTGGCCGAGCTGGCGCGCTACCGGCAGGTGCGCGAGCGATACGTCGTCGCCTCCGGCGGCGCGTAGGTCCCGGCCGGCGGACGGGTGTCACGTTCCCACCGACCGCCCCCGCGCACCGGGCTCCCCCACGGCCCGGCGGTGGCGGTGGGCCGCGCCGACGCCGGCCGGCCACCACCGGGTTCGCCGTACCCCCCCGGGCCCGCCCGTGCCCGGTTCCGCCAGCGGCCCACCCGCTCCGCGACCGGCCCGGGGCCGCCGCCCGCCCGGCCCTTCCGGAGGGGCACCGGGGCCGGCGCCGCGCAACCCCCGCGGCGCCGGCCCCGGTCAGGGAGACGGTCGGCCACCGATCGGGCGCGGGCGGGTGAACCGGGCGCTCAGCTGCCCGACCTGGGGTCGGGGGCCTGGAGCCGGTGGCCTGGGGTCACAGGTGCGGAGTGATCAGGGCGACCACCCGCGCCTTGTTCGCGGGACCGATCCAGGTTCCGACGATCTCGCCCCCCTTGAACACATGGAGCGTGGGGATCTGGTTGACGCCGTACTTCTCGGTCGTCTTCGGGCTCTCGTCGATGTCGAGCCGGGCGACGGTCAGCCGGCCGGAGTACTCCTTCGCCACATCGGCCAGCACCGGGTCGAGCGCCCGGCACACGTCGGACCACTCCGCGCGGAAGACGGCCAGCACCGGCCCGGCCCCCTTGACCACCTTCGTCTCGAAGTCCGCGTCGGTCACGTCGATGACGGTGCCTGCCATAGATCAGTCCTTTCACAGGAGCGAGAGGAGAGAGGTACGGCCTGGCGGACAGCGCGCGTCGGCGTCGGTGACCCCTGGGCATCCGTCCGCAGGCGGCGCGGGCGACCCCGCTCCGCCCCGGAGGGACGTGCCCGTCATGACCGCGAACCTCCCCCTTCGCGACGTCCGGTCGCGGCGCCACACCGCCGCGACCGGAGGCTGCCCACAGCGGCCGAAACCGAGTGAATCCGCTACCCACGCGACCTGATCCCGTCGCCATCCGGCCGAGGGTTCCCCCTTGCGCTTCCCGGCGGTTTCCCGGCCCCGCCCCGGCACCGCACAGGCGTACGAGCCTGTCGGCGGGCGGCCTCGGGCGACAGGTCGTTGGGGCGTCCGAGGAGCCTGGGACAGCGGGGACGCGCGGGGCCCGGGGGTCACCGGCCCCGACGGTGATCGCTGACGGTTCGACGGCGGCCAGGGCGTTCCGGCGCTTCCGGCCC
The DNA here is from genome assembly GCF_042799315.1 of Streptomyces sp. NPDC057702. Lineage (NCBI taxonomy): Bacteria > Bacillati > Actinomycetota > Actinomycetes > Kitasatosporales > Streptomycetaceae > Streptomyces > Streptomyces sp. NPDC057702. The sequence continues at coordinate 135,615 of NZ_JBHVJC010000019.1, forward strand.
CACGCCAGACCCGTCGCGCGGGCAGGTACCGGCTCCGCGCGCCCACGCCCGCCGCCCGGACAGCCCGCAACCGCGCGCGGGGCGTCACGCGTCTGGCGTGAGACGGTGATGGCGGCGCGGTCCCGGACCGGTGGGTGCGGGGCGGTCGGTCGCGGGCGTGGATGTGGGCCCGGCGCTCGGGTGGCGGCGGGTGCGACGAGCGGAGGGAGCCGGGGTGTTGGACGAGTTGGTTCTGGCGGGTGGGAGTGCCGTGGTGGGGGCGATGGCCACCGAGGGATGGCAGGTCGCCCGCTCCGGTGTGGCCAGGCTGTTCCGGCGCGGCGGTGACGACGAGGCGGCCGGTATCGAGCGGCAGTTGGACGGCGACGCGGAGCGGGTCGCGCGGGCCGAGGACGCCGAGCGCGTACGGGCGCGGCTGCTCACGCTGTGGGCGGAGGAGCTGGAGACGCTGATCCGCCGGCATCCGGAGTTGGCGGCGGAACTGGAGGCGCTGGTCCGGGAGATCGGGGCGGCCACGCCACGGGCCGAGCGGTCGGTCACCCAGCACAACCACGTCTCGGGCAACGGCCACCAGTACAACGTCATCCACGGCGACATGACCGTCCACACCACGGCCCCCGGGGAGCGGCCGGCGGGGGCGGCCGATGGGGCCTGAGGGCCCTCGACAGGTCTTCCACGTCGAGAGCGGTCACGTCTACGGCGTCATCGGCGCCGATCTGCACGTCTACCGGGACCGGGGGCCCGTCTACCTGCTGGGGCGGCACCGTGCGCGGGCGATGCCGCCGGAGCGGGTTCCGCCGTCCCAGCCCAGCCGGCTGCTCAACGCGCGTGACGAGGTCGTCGCGTTCACCGGCCGGCAGCGGGAGTTGGCGCGGCTGGCCGACTGGCGTGACGGGGCGGGCGCGCGGCTGGCCCTGACCTGGTTGCACGGCCCGGGTGGGCAGGGCAAGTCGCGGCTGGCCGCCGAGTTCGCCACGCGGAGCGCGGCGGCGGGCTGGAAGGTGGTCACGGCCACCCACGGGCCGGGCACGGTCGTGGCCACGCCCGGCGGCGAGGACCTGCGCGTGGGCGAGGCGCCCGGCCTGCTGCTGGTCGTGGACTACGCCGACCGGTGGCCGGTCACCCATCTCGTCCTGCTGCTCGGCAACCAACTGCTGCACCGGTCGGTGCCCACCCGCGTGTTGCTGCTGGCGCGCGGGGTGACGTCGTGGCCGGCGCTGTGCGGGGCGCTGGAGCGGGCGTCCCTGTGGGCGCAGACGGCCGATCTGCCACTCGGCCCACTCGACGCGCCGAACGACGCGTGGGCCGACACGCGGACGGAGGCCGGCGCACGCGCGGACGCCGGCGCGCTGACGCAGGCCGGGGCGGGAGTCGGGACGGGAGACGGGGTGGACGTCGGCGTGCGGGCCGAGATGTTCCGTACGGCCCGGGACGGCTTCGCCGCGCACTACGGGGTCGATCCGACCGCCGTCGCCCCGCCCGACTACCTGGGGCGGCCCGAGTTCGGCCTCGCGCTGGCCCTGCACATGGCCGCCCTGGTGGCCGTCGACGCGCACGCGCGCGGCGGCGGGTTGCCGCACGGGCTGCCGGAACTGTCCGCGTACCTGCTGCGCCGCGAGCGGGAGCACTGGAACCGGCTGTACGAGAACCGGGTGGAGGGCCTGGAGTACGCGACGCCCACCGACCGCATGCGACAGGTGGTGTTCACCGCCGCGCTGACCGGCGCGACCGGGCACGGGGCGGGCACCGCCGCACTGCGCCGGCTGGGCCTGGACGACGCGCACCGACTGCTCGCCGACCACGCCACCTGCTACCCCTCGCCCGGGGGCGAGACCGTGCTGGAACCGCTCTACCCCGACCGGCTGGCCGAGGACTTCCTCGCGCTGAGCCTGCCGGGGCACGGCGTCACCGGGTACGACAGCTCACCCTGGGCGGCCGAGACCGCGCGGCTCCTGTTGGCCCGCGACGAGCGGGGCGCGCCGCCCCCGTACGCCGCCCGCGCGGTGACCTTCCTGGCCTCGGCGGCGGCACCGCACCGCTGGCCGCACGTGACCGCCGGGCTCGCGGGCATGCTCCGGGCCGACCCGGCGCTGGCCGTGGACGCGGGCGGGGCCGCGCTGAGCGCGCTGGCCGAACTCGACCTGGACCGGGACCTGTTGGAGGCCATCGACGGACACCTGCCGGAGCTGGGGCAGCTCGACCTGGACTCGGGGATCGCGCCCTTCGCCGAGCGGCTGGGCGCGCTGCGGCTGGCCGCCAGCCGCACTCCCCTGGAGCGGGCGCGGCTGCGGCAGGACCTGGGCTTCCGGCAGTGGCGGGCCGGGCGGGTGGACGCGGCGCTGGCCGCGACCCGACAGGCGGTGGCGGAGTTCCGGCTCACCGCGCGCCAGACGGAGTTGGCGGCGGCGCTGGCGCAGGCCAGCGAGTACGCGGGGCGGGCTCGCGACCTGCCGGGGAGCCGGGCCGCGGCGGAGGAGGCCGTCGAGATCTACCGCCGGCTGGCCCTCAGCGACCCGGTCACCCACGAACCCGGGCTCGCCGTGTCGCTGTCCCACCTCGGCCAGGGGCTGATCACGGCGCAGCGCGGGCAGGAGGCGTCGCGCGCGATGGACCGCGCGACGGAGATCTTCCAGCGGCTGGTCGAGGCCGACCCGGCGGCGTACGAGCCGGGGCTCGCGACGGTGCTGGCCGGCCAGGGCGCGCTGATGTGGAGCCACCGCCGCTGGGACGCGGCGCGGGAGGCCACCGAGCGGGCGGCGGCCCTGTTCCGCCGCCTGGTCGAGACGGCCGCCGAACGGGCCGACGACGTGCCCCACGGGAGCCTCCCGCGCGACGTCCGCACCGACGCCGGTCTGCCGGCCGGCACGCGGCCAGCGGACGGCGCGCCCCGGGCCGCCACCCCGGCGGGCGGCACACCCCACGATGACCCGACCCCGACCCCGACCCCGACCCCGACCCTGACCCCGACCGACGGCCCGGCCGGTCACACCCCTCGAAGCGGCCCGCCCCGGACCGCCGGGCCGACCGGCGGCGTACCTCCGGGCGATCCGCCCCACGACGAGCCGCCCCCGGGCGAGGAGCCGGCCGGCCTCGGCCCGCGACGTGGTTCGCCGCCCGGTGGGCCCGGGCTGGGTCGGGCGGTGACGGTGGACGAGAGCGACCTCGCGCTGGTGTTGAGCAACCTGGGGGTCATGTACTGGGGGGCGCGCGACCGTGCGCGGGCGTTCGCCGCGTGCCGGGAGGCGGTGGACATCTACCGGCGGGCGGCACGGGCCAACCCGGCCGTCTACGAGCCCGAGCTCAGCCGAGTCCTGGACAACCTGCGCAACTTCCACTTCCGCGCCGAACAGTGGCGCGAGGGGCTGGCCGTGGCCGACGAGGCGGCCGGCCTCGCCCGCCAGCGCGCGGCGCGCGACCCGGCGGCCCAGGCGCGGCTGGCCCGGCTGCTCGTGCAGTGCGCGCGGGCCCGCGCGCGATCGGGCCTCGACGTGCCCCGGGCGCTACGCGAGGTGGACGAGGCCGTCGCCCGCTACGAGCACCTGACCGCGATCGCCCCCGACCTCGCGGACCGGTTGCGGGACGCCCGCGCGGCGCGGGAGACGGTGCGCGACCGGCTCCAGGGCATCCCGCCCGAACCGGCGCGTGACTGGACGGCCGAGGAGCACTGGGTCACCCTGCTGGGTCAGGACGAGATCTGGCAGGACGCCCAGGACCACCGCTACCTGCTCGACTCGATGACGCCCCGCTACTGCCGCAACGTCGAGCGGTTCATCCTGGGGCAGGCCGGCGCCGTCTACCGAATGCTGGTGCGTACGCTGCGCGTGGCGCCGGACACCCTGGGCCGGGGGCCACAGGAGAGCGCCGAGCAGTGGCTGCGCCGGCAACCGCTCCTGGTGGCCCTACGTCGGCGCGCCGACGGCCAGCCCGCCCGGCCGCCGGTGTGCCACTGCGGCTACCCCACCGACCCGCCCTGGCGGCACGACCACTGCTACCCCGGCATCATCGTGGACTGACCCGCCCCAGTCCGGCCTGGCACGGGCCGCCCCGGCACGGACCCACCCCGCCTGGGCCCACCCGGCCCGGCACGGGCCGTCCCGACCCGGACCCGCCCCACCTGGGCCCACCCGGCCCAACCCGGTCCGAAGAATCCCAACCCAGCCCAGCCCGAGCCAGCGCGGCCGGCCACCGGTGGCGGGGCGCCGTGTTCGCCAGGTGACGCCGATCGCGTCGCGGGGGTAGCGGGCGGGCCACGTCCGCGCTTTTCTGGAACTCCCGTGGAACGCGGACCTCCCCGCCCGCGCCCCGCCGGGCCACAGGGCGTCGCCGTGCGCGCGGCGCGCCCCGTGCCCGCCTCCGGCCCCGCCGCGCACGGAGCCGGCACACCACCCCGGGCCAGGCGCTCGCGTGCGAGCCCCCCGCACCCCCGTCGCCCACCCGGCCCCCGCCGGCACATCCACACCCACGCCACCACCACACCCCACTCACAGCCACACCCCCCACCCACACCCACACCCGTGCCCGGAGCCGCACGAGCGGTGGTCACGGCACCCGCAGCACAGCCGGAGGACGAGGAGGAGCGAGCGATGCGACACGGTGACATTGCGTCGAGCCCGGACACGGTCGGCGTCGCGGTCGTCAACTACCCGATGCCCCGCCTGCACACCCGCGAGGAGGTACGGGCCAACGCCCGCGCGATCGCCGATCTCGTGCTGGGCGTCAAGAGCGGACTGCCCGGCCTGGATCTGGTGGTCTTCCCGGAGTACTCGACCCAGGGGATCATGTACGACCACGCGGAGATGCTGGCCACGGCGGCGACCGTGCCCGGCGAGGAGACCGACGTCTTCGCCGCCGCCTGTCGCGAGGCGGGCGTGTGGGGCGTGTTCTCGCTGGCGGGCGAGCGCCACGAGGACCATCCGCACAAGCCGCCGTACAACACGCTGGTACTCGTCAACGACCGGGGCGAGATCGTGCAGAAGTACCGCAAGATCATTCCCTGGTGTCCCGTCGAGCCCTGGTACCCGGGCGAGACCACCTACGTCTCGGACGGGCCCAAGGGCCTCAAGGTCTCGCTGATCATCTGCGACGACGGCAACTACCCGGAGGTCTGGCGGGACTGCGCCATGAAGGGCGCCGAACTCGTCGTGCGCTGCCAGGGGTACATGTACCCGGCCAAGGATCAACAGGTGCTGATGTCCAAGGCGATGGCCTGGGCCAACAACTGCTACGTCGCGGTGGCCAACGCGGCCGGGTTCGACGGCGTGTACTCCTACTTCGGGCACTCCGCGCTCATCGGCTTCGACGGCCGCACCCTGGGCGAGACCGGCGAGGAACCGTACGGCATCCAGTACGCGCAGCTCTCGGTGTCGGCCATCCGCGACGCGCGGACCTACGACCAGTCCCAGAACCACCTGTTCAAGCTCCTCCACCGGGGCTACACCGGCACCGAGGCGGCCGGCGAGGGGCCGTCCGGCGTGGCGGAGTGCCCCTTCGACTTCTACCGGCTGTGGGCCACCGACCCGCGCAAGGCCGCCGAGCACGCGGAGGCGGTCACCCGCGCCACCGCCACGCCGCCGGTCTCCGGCGGCGGCACCTCCTAGCCCGCCGCGCCCCGCCCTCGCCGACGCCGCCGGGCTGCCGGTCGACGCGGGGGCGGGCGGCGGCGCGGGGGCCGGGCGCGGGGCGCGATCGCGCCGCCGCGTCCGGCCCGTGGCGGTGGTGGTCTACCAGCGCCTGGTCTCGCCGACGAAGTCCGGCACCTCGATCGCGGTGCCCCGCCGGCGCGCCTCGCCCAGGACGTGGTGACCGACGGCGAGGTCGAGGATGCCCAGGCCGAACGGGGAGAAGACGGTCGGCTTGGCCGGGTCGAGCGTGACGCGGCCCCGGAGGAGCGCGCCCAGGGTGCCGGTGACGAAGTCCCGCCCGCCGGTGAGCTGTTCGGCCAGGTGGGGCGAGGTCTGGGCCTTGAGGCAGTGGTCGACGTCGTCCACGATGTTGTTGCCGCGCAGCAGCACCTCGGGGGCGATGTCGCGTAGGGAGATGTTCAACAGCACCTGTCCCGGGCGCAGTGGGGTGTCGGCGGGCACGTACGGGGTGGCCGCGGTGGTGGCGAAGACGACCAGGTCGCGGTCGAGCGCGTCGTCCAGGGTGCCGATGCCCACGGGGACACCGAAGCGCTTCGTGGCGTGCTCGCCGAGGTGCCCGGCGCTGGCGGCGTCGAGGTCGTGGACGAGCACGTCGGCCACCCGTACGCCGCCCGCGTGCAGGTAGTCGAGGATGGTACGGGCGATGACGCCGGCGCCGACGACCGCGAGCCGTACCGGTTCCTCGGAGGTGACCAGGTGGGTGGCGGCGACGGCGGCCGAGGCGGCGGTACGGACGGCGCTGATGGTCGCGGCCTCCAGGCAGGCCAGCGGGTAGCCGGTGGCGTAGTCGTTGAGCAGCAGCGTGGCCGAGGCCCGTGGCCGGCCCTCCCTGACGTTGTCGGGGAAGCTGGCGATCCACTTCATGCCGATGGTGTCCACGGCGCCGCCCAGGTAGGAGGGCAGGGCGATGACCCGGGCGTTGGGCTTGTCGGGGAAGCGCAGGAAGTAGCTGTCGGGATTGACCGAGAGGCCCTGCTCGTGGGCGACGTAGGTGTCGGCGACGATGCGCAGGACGTCCTGGTGCGCGCCGGCCAGGACAGTGGAGACGGCCGCGCCGGGCACGACGTAGAAGTGCGACATGAACTCTTCCTTCCGCGGTGGGGGACGTTCGGACGGGGAGTCGCTGTGTGCGCTGGGGGGTGGGGGCGGCGGGCGGTCAGCGTCTGGGCGCGCACCACTCCAGGACGGCCATCGCCGCGTACATCTTGTTCTCGGCCTGGTCGAAGGCCAGGCTGTGCGGGCCGTCGAGCACCTCGGCGGTGACGTCCTCGCCCCGGTGGGCCGGCAGGTCGTGCAGGAAGACCGCGTCCGGGCTCGCCTCCCAGAGCGCGGACGTGACCTGGAACGGCGCGAAGACCTCGCGCCAGCCGGTGTCGGGCTTGGTCGTCCCCGTCGTCCGCCAGCGGGTGGTGTAGAGGACGTCGGCGTCTCTGGGCGGATCGGTCATGGTGTGCACCTCGCGCACGTGGGCGCCGCTGGCCTTCGCGTACTCCCCCGCCCGGCGCAGCGTGCGCGCGTCGAGGCCGTAGCCGGGTGGCGTGCGCAGCTCCAGCCGGACACCCGGGTAGCGGCTGAGCGTCAGCGCGAGAGCGGCGGCCGAGTTGTTGCCCTCCCCGACGTAGCAGACGCGCAGGCCCTCGACGCGGCCGAAGTGGACGAGCAGCGTGGTCAGGTCGGCGACGGCCTGGGTGGGGTGCTCGTCGGCGGTCATCGCGTTGATCACCGCCATCCGGTGCTGCCGGGTGAACGCCCGCAGCCCGCCCGGGTCCCCCGCCGTACGCACCACCAGCAGGTCCAGCATCCGCGAGAGCACCTCGGCGGTGTCCGCCAGCGTCTCGCCGGTGTTGGTCTGGAGGTCGCCGGGGCCGAAGGAGACGAGCCGCGCGCCCAGCCGCAGGGCGGCGGACGAGAAGGACGTACGGGTACGGGTGGAGGTCTTGAGGAAGAGCACGCCCGCGACCAGGCCCGCCAGTTGGTCGCCGGAGCGGACGGAGGCGCGGGAGAACTCGGCGCCCCGCTCGACCAGGGCGCGCAGCTCGGCGTCGGTCAGGTCCGTGGTGGAGATCAGGTGTCGCACCGGAGCGTTGGTCACTGTCCGCCTTTCGCCACGCGGCAGGTGGGTGGTTCGGCCCGTGCACTCGCATCGCGCTGTCCGGTGCCCCCGCCGCGTACGGGCCAGCCGTCGGCGCCGGGATCGCGGGCCGGCTCCGGGCCGGTGGCCGGCCCCGGCCGACGTCGGGTCGGCGCCGGGGACCGGTCGGCGGTGGCACTACGGACCGGGTCCGGTCGGGGTACGCGCTCAGCCGGCGCGCCGCCCGGGTGCCCCGGTCATGGGGGACTCTGCCACGCTCCGGGAGCGTCCGCCACACCCCCTCCCGCGCCGGGGGTGGCACTCCGGGAGCACGCCACCACCGCCGCTCAACGCCCCGCGCTCGACGGCGTCCGGGCCGGTGACCAGCGCGGTCGGCCGGGCCCGCGTGGCCGGTTGTCCCACTCCGTCGTGGATCGCGGCCGGGGCCACCGTTCTCGGGCGTGCCCACCCTGTTCAGGATCGCGCCCCGGGGGCCCCACCCGAGCGCCTCACGGCCTCGCTCGTCCGCGAGCTCACCCCGGCCCGACCCGGCCCGTCATGCCTCCGCGTACATGACGCCATAGCACAACTGGCCTTGGACGCGATACGGGATGGGTCATAGCGTCGACGGTGTTCGCAAGGGGAGTTCGCAGCCAGGAGGAACAGCCGTGGTCGAGGGTGATCTGAAATCCGCTGACGCGTATCGCGCAAGCGCGAGAAAGGGGTGGCGGGGCGGGAGTTCGGGCGCCGTCGTGATGAGGTTGCTCGCCGTGTCCCTGGCCGCCGCCGCTGTCGGTGTCTACGCCGTGGACGGGGCGGACGCGCACGCCAGCGCGCCGGACAGGAACCGGGTCGAGGTCATCGACATCAAGCTGGACAACGAGCAGTACGCGGACACCGACCTGGGCCCGAAGGGCCCGAGCCTGGGCGACATGAACGCGTACTCCGGTTCCGCCCTCAGGGACGGACGGCGGGTCGGGCTGGGTGCCGGGTCGTGTCAGGTCGTCCACGTCGACGGCGGCAAGGTCACGAACCAGTGCGTGATCACCATCGAACTCGACGACGGCTCACTGACCATGCAGTCCCTCGCGGCCAAGGGAGCGAGCACGCTGGACATGGCCATCACCGGCGGCACGGGCGACTACGACGACGCGCGTGGCACGGCCCACTACCAGGACATCGCGACCCCGAACGAGACGGTCCAACTGCGCGTCTCCCACCGGTAGGCAGCGCCGGCCGGCCCCCGACACTCGTGCGCGACGGCCGCTCGCGCACGGCCGGTGGGCGGTACGTCACCCCCACACGGCCCGCGACCCGTCCGGGGCCGCCCCGCGAGCGGCGGCCGTCGGGGTTGGCCCCGGCAGCCCGGGCCACCCGGGCCACCCGGGCCACCCGGGCCACCCGGGCCACCGGTCAGCGTGGCGTCGTGGGCACCGGCAGGGCATCAGCCTGGCGGTGGGGGGCGGGCGCGCGTACGGCCTGCTCCACCCAGCGGTGGAAGTCCAGGAGGACGTGTTCGTGGGGTGGGTAGACGGCCTCGTAGAACGCGGAGCGCGCGCCCAGTTGGCAGCGTTCGGCGGCCTCGAAGTCCTGGCGGTTGGCGATGTCGAGCAGCGCGACGGCGTCGGCCACGCGCCCGGCCGGGTCGGCCGTGGCGGTGGCGTTGGCGGTGGCCGTCGGGTGGAACAGCCACTCGGCGACCACGCGGGTCCGGTCCACGGCCAGCGGTTCGAGCCGGAGCCACACCACGTGGTCGGGCAGCAGGACCAGCACCGCGTTCGGCCACAGGTTGACCGCGTTGAACTGGTGGGCCGCCTCGCCCACCAGGCCGGGCAACGACGGGGCGGCGGCGCGGCCGGAGAGCGAGAAGCCCTCCATCCCGTCGGCGAGGTCGGCGCCGCGCCGGCCGCTGACGGTGCCGTAACCCGATCGGAAGGAGGGCAGGGCGGCGGTGAGTTCGGGGTGCAGGGTGGCGCAGTGGTAGCACTCGCTGAAGTTCTCCACGATCAGCTTCCAGTTGGCCCGCACGTCGTAGACGATCTCGGTGACCGGGCGCAGCGCGTCGATCCCGTAGCCGGCCAGCGCGTCGACGGCGCCGAAGCGATCGAGGAGCTGGGGCCCCATCTGCTCGGCGAGAGACGGTGGTTGGGCGCCGAAGCGTAACCAGACGTAGCCCAGCCACTCGGTGGCCGCGACGGCGTGCAGCCCACGGTCGTGGGTGACCGGCGGCGGGAGGTCGCGCATCTGCGGGGCCGCCGTCAACGTGCCGTCGAGCCCGTAGGTCCAGCCGTGGTACGCGCAGCGGATCGAGCGGCCCAGATGGCCCCGTTCGTCCCGGCACAGCCGCGCCCCGCGATGCCGGCACACGTTGATCAGCCCGCGCACGCCCCGGTCCGCGTCCCGGACGACGAGCACGCTCTCGCCGCCGACGTCCACGCGGGCGAAGTCACCCGGCTCGGGCACGGCGTCCGCCCGCCCGACACACACCCAACGTCCCCGGAACACGCGCTCGCGTTCCCGGTCGAACAACTCCGGATCGGTGTAGCGGTCACCGAGCCAGGAAGACAGCATGACGTCATCTCCTCCACTTCGTGTGCGGGTTCCGCCGCACGTCGGGTGCGGGTTCTCGGGTGCGGTGCTCCGCTCGCGCGCCGGGCTCCGACGCGTCCGTGCGTCGGCGCGGGAGCGGGTCAGGTTCTGCCGGCCCGCCGGGCGCCGTGCAGGCCGAGGGCGACGCCGGAGACGATGAGGACCATCGCGAGCCCCTGGTCGAGCGTGACGGGCTCGTCGAGCAGCCAGACGGAGAGCAGCGCGGTCATCACCGGCAGGAGGTAGTACACGACGCCGGCGGACGCCGCGCCGATCTGCCGGACGGCCTGGTTCCAACAGAGGTAGGCGACGGCGGACGAGAGGACGCCGACGTATGCGAGCGCGGCGAGCAGTTCCGGGGTGACCCTGAAACCGCCGACCAGCCACCGTTCGACGAGGTAGGCGGGGAACAGCAGGACCAGCGAGGTCGCGAAGGTCACGAACAGCAGGGTGGACTGGCTCAGCGCCGCCGGCGTCACCCGCAGCAGCAGGCAGTACACCGCGAAGATGACGGCCGCCCCGAGCATCCACAGGTCGCCGGGGTGGGGGTCCAGGCTGCGGAACGAGCCCCGCGTGACCAGGGCGACGACACCCGCGACGGCCAGCGCGCTGCCGAGCACCCCGGGCAGACCGAGCCGCTCCTGACCGGTCAGGCGGGCGAAGGCCAGGATGAGGACGGAGGCGGCGATGTCGAGGAGCGAGAGGTTCGTGGCCGTGGTGGTGTGCGCCGCGACGTACACCAGCACCGTGAAGGCCGCGATGCCGCACAGGCCGATCAGGGACAGCAGGGGCAGGTGACGGCGGACGGTGGGCCACTCGCGTCGCAGGGGCCGCGCCGTCCACGGCAGGATGACGACCACGGCCAGCGCGCACCGCCAGAAGGCGAGCGAGACGGGCGGAATCGCGTCCCGCAACTCGCGGGCCGTGGCCAGGTTCCCGGCCCAGATCAGGGTGGACAGCAGCGCCAGTAACAGTCCGCTGGACCGGCGCGACCCGGACCCGAGACCGAGCCCACGGGGCGGGCGGCGGGCGGGCTCGCGAGCGTGGCCGGGGGAACCGGCCCGCCCCGGCCCGCCCCCGAGGGGACGGCCCTCCGGCGGGCCACCGGCTCCGGCCCCCGTCTCGCGCGGCGGGGTGACGGGGTTCTCCCGCTCACGCCACATGCCTCGACCACGTACCCGCATGGCTCCCTCCCCTCGGGACACCTCCGGTGGCGACAACGGGTCGGGTTGCCACCCAAGCGCGCGCCCAAACGGGGACGCTGGGCGCTGTGCCGATGCCCGGTGCCGCGCCGGCGTCCGGTGCTGTCTCTCGCGTCGGGCTGGCGCCCCCCCTTGTCGCCCTGGTGCTGTGCCTCCTGCCGGGCTGGCGCCCGGTGCCGCCTGGTGCTGTGCTGTGCTCACCGGGGCCCGGCATCGGTGTCCGGCGCTGTGCCTCATCCCGGTGCACGGCGCCGCGTGACGCCTCGTACCAGGCTGGTGCCCGCCGTCGCCTTGGCGCCGTGCCTCGTGCCTCGTGCCTCGTGCCTCGTGCCTCGTGCCTCGTGCCTCGTGCCTCGTGCCTCGTGCCTCGTGCCAGCCTGCCGCCCGGCGCCGCCCGATGCCGTGCCGTGCTCACGCCGCACCGGGGGCCCGGCGTCGCGTCGGCTCCGGGCCGGCTTCCAGTGCTGTTCCTCATCCCGGCGCGCGGCGCCGCGTGACGCCTCGTGCCGGGCTCGTGCCCGGCGCCGTACCGGCGGGGTGCCCGGTGTCGGCCGGTGTTCGTGTCGTGCGGGTGCCACGGGACGCCACGGGTTCGCTCGGCGTCGCGCGGGGGCGGTCTCCGCGTCGTGACGGGTGGTCCCGGCGCGACGAGACGGCTTCGGCTCCACGCCTCACGAGCGTGGCCGTCGTACGGGGAGCGCGAGCGGGCGCGATGTTGTTGTGCCGGCCGACGACGTGCGGGACCTCGTCCGTCCCACCGTACGGAGCGGTGCGCGGGCGGCGGGCCACCCGGGCTCCACGGACGGTACGCGCACCGGCCCGCCGGGTCGCACGGGCCGCTGGATGCGGCCCCGCCCTCGCACCGCCAGGGTGCCACGCCGGGCGGCGCCTGTCTCCGGTTCCGGGCGTTCGGCCGAGCCCCCGGCGCGCGCGTACGGCGGCGTGGTCGGCCGCGCCGGCCGACGTGCGCGGTGGTGGACCAGGCCCCGCCAGGCCCGCCGGACAAAATCCGGGTGCGCCCGGCGGCTGGTTGAGGTGGGATCAGGCGCATGGCGATGATGTTGGGCAGGCCGGAAGTCGACGGGCTGGGCGCGGTCGTGGGCGTACTGCGGGAGTGGCAGGCCGACGCGGCACCGATGCAACTGCACCCGGGGGACGTGGGCTGGTTCTGGCGGTACGGCGCGCGGGCGACGGCCTCGGCGATACGGACCTGGAGCCGGGACGGTCGGGTACTCGCCGTGGGCCTGCTCGACGGGCCCACCCTGCTGCGGCTGACGGTCGCGCCGGAGGCGCGGCGGGACGAGGAGTTGGCGCGCCGGCTCGTCGCGGACGCGGTCGACCCCGGGCGCGGCGTGCTGCCGGCGGGGCCGGTGTCCGTCGAGGCGCCGCACGACGCGCTCGTACGTGAGGTGCTGGCCGAGGCCGGTTGGCAGGCCGACGAGCCCTGGACGCTGCTACGCCGCGACCTCACGGCGCCGGTGCCGGACCCGGGCGTACGGATCGAGACGGTGGGCCCGGAGCGGGTGTCCGCGCGGACCGCCGTGCAACGGGCGGCGTTCGGCACGTCCACGTTCACGGACGACCGGTGGCACGCGATGGCGGACGGCCCGCCGTACGCCGACGCCCGATGCCTGCTCGCCTACGACGAACGTGGCGAGGCGGTGGCCACCGTGACGGTGTGGTCGGCCGGCCCCGGCCGCCCCGGCCTGCTCGAACCGATGGGCGTCCACCCCGACCACCGGGGCCACGGCCACGGCAGGGCCATCACCCTCGCGGCGGCGGCCACCCTCCGCGAACTCGGCTCGTCCAGCGCCCTCGTCGGCACCCCCCTCTCCAACGCCGCCGCCGTCGCGACGTACACGTCGGCGGGCTTCCGACAGGGCCCCGCGGTACCCGACCTGAGCCGCCCGGCCTAGCCGGAGCGGGGCGCGACCCCGCGAGCGCGGGGACCAGATCTCGATCGACGCGTCGACCTCTTCGGGGGTGGGACCAACCCCGCGCACGCGGGGACCAGACGTCCGAGCAACGCTGAGCACACCTCTTGCTGGGACCAACCCCGCGAGCGCGGGGGCCGCCTACCGGCGGAATCCGAGCTGATCGTAGAGCGCTCCCCCGCACGCGGCGGGAGCAGGGGGCGCGCCGCAGCGTGCCGTACCCGTCGGTTGGCCCACCCCCGCGCGGCGGGGAGCAGATTGCGTGCTTCCCGCACGCGGACATCGACTTGGGCCCATCCCCGCGCGTGGGGAGCAGTTGTCGCCGCTGTTGGCCTTGTCCGGCTTCACGGGTCCATCCCCGCACGCGCGGGGACCAGTGGGCCGGCGTCCCGACCAGGAGCGGCATCCAAGGGCCATCCCCGCGAGCGCGGGGAGCAGCCGGGGCTGTCCTGGGTGTGCGACGGGTGCCCGGGGCCATCCCCGCACGCGCGGGGAGCAAGGCACGCCGCACCCGGTGAGCGCCGCCGAGGCGGATCCACCCCCGCACGCGCGGGGAGCAGGCGCGCGACGCGGGGCCCCACCGTTTGATGGCGGGCCCATCCCCGCACGCGCCGGGACCAGGCAATTGACCCGCACCTCTATCGCCGCCACACCCCGTTTCCCGCGACTTCCCGCGATCGCGACATCACGCACATCCCCCCTCACACTCCCCCGGCCGGGCACGGCGTCAGGCGATCCCACCGTAGCGAACACCCCCACGCGGTCCGCGGCGTACGCGGCCCCCTCGCGGCGCCGCGCGAGCGGGGAACGTGGGGGCCGACGCGTGCCGCTGGCCGCAGGGTGGCGGAGCCGCTACCCGTCCGGCGCGCCGAAGCGCGCGCTCTGGTCCGCGCCCGCTCGGGCGGTGGCGATGCTCGTGCGGGACGTCACGTTGAGCTTGCGCATGATGCTGGCGACGTGGTGTTCGACGGTGCGGGGGGAGAGGACGAGGCTTTCGGCGATGTCGCGGTTGGCGCGACCCTGCGCGACGAGGCGGGCCACCTCCTTTTCGCGGGGGGAGAGTTGGTCGCCGTAGCCGTGGCGGCCTCGGCGGTGGGTGGTGACGATGTCGTGGCGGCGGAGCAGCCGGTGGCAGCGGGCGATGTCCCAGCGCGCTCCGAGTTCGCGGTACGCCTCGATCGCGCCGAGGATGACGGCGACGGCCGTCTTGCGGTGCTCGGGGTCCGGCTCGGCGGGGACGGTGGCCGGTCTTGTGCCGGCGCCGTGTTCGGGGCCCGCGCCGGCCGGGGCGGTGATGGGGCGTGCCTGGTCGCCGCGTTCGCGGTCGCCGGCCCCGGGGGCGTCGCTCGCGCGGCCCGCCCGCAGCAGGCAGTGGCCTCGGGCCTCGGCCGCTCGGGCCGCGTCGAAGGGGCGGTGGAGGCGGCGCCAGGCCGCCTCCGCGTGGGCCAGGAGGGCGGCGGCGGTGTCGTGGCGGTGTTCGGCGCGGGCGAGCAGGGCGCGGCTGACGTCGAGGGCGACGCGGGCGGCCGGGGCGTCGCGGCCGTCGATACCGGCCGCGAAGTCGGCCACCAGGCGTTGCGCGCGAGCCACTTGGCCACTGTCGTGGAGCGCTTCGACGGCGGTGGGGACGACCTCGGTGGCCCAGACCCAGCCGCCGGTGCGTTCCAGCCGGTGCAGGGTGGGTTCGACGGCCTCGCTCGCCTGGCCGGGGCGGCCGGCCTCCAGGTGGACGCGGGCCAGGGCGGCGGCCGAGGCGGTGAGGATGAAGCCGGTGTCGAAGCAGGTGACGCGGGCGGCTTCGGCGAGGTCGCGGCGGGCCCGGGGCAGGTCGCCGTGGACGTGCAGCGCGGCCAGCCCGCGTACCAGCATGGCCTCGGCGGTGAGGTCGGGTATCTCGCGGTAGCGCCGGGTGGTCTGGTCGGCGGCGGTGTGCAGGCCCTCCCAGCGTCCCTCGTGCCAGGCCAGGACCAGGCGCGCGGTCTGGGTCAGCCCCTCGACGTACGGGCTGGTGGAGTCGGCCAGCCCGGCGGCGGCCCGCTCCAGGAACTCCCAGGCCCGCGCGGTGTGCCCGAGAGCCGTCGCGGCGTGGGCGAGGTTGGTCCAGCCACGGGCGTACTGCGTGGTCTCCATGGCCGATCCGGGCGGGCGGCGCAGCGCGTCGGCCGCGCTCCACGCGCGGTGGTCGCCGAGCAGCATGAGCGCGGTGGCACGGTTGGCGGCCACCGCCGCCCGGGCCACGGGGTCGCTGACCTGGTCGGTGAACGCCTCGGCGCGCTCCAGCCACGCCTGGTGGCGGGCGATGGGCCAGCCCTTGATGGAGGGGATGGCGGCGACCAGCATGGCGCGGGCGGCGGTCTGCGGGTCCGAGACCTCCAGGTCGGGGATGGCGCGGGCGATCTCGCCGAGGCTGTCGAGCGCCGCGCCGCTCTGGTTGCGGAGCAGGACGCCCAGGTGGAGGCGGATCTCGCCACGGAGCCGGGGCGGCGGGTCGTCCCGGTCCAGCACGCTTCGTACGGCGCTGACCACCCGTTCGTCGGCGCGGGCCAGCTGTGCCGTGCGGGCCAGCTTCGCGGCGGCGCGGATACGGCCCCGGGGGTGCGGGTCCTGTCCGATGGCCCGGGTGTACAGGCTGGTCGCGGTCGCGTAGTCGCCCTCGGCGGCGGCCCGGTCGGCGGCGGCGCCCAGGTAGCGCAGGCCCTCCCGGACCCGGCCGCCCGCCAGGTACAGGTGGGCGAGGTCGGCGAGTGGCACCGGGCGGTCCGCGCGGCGCAGGGCGCGCGCCGCGCGCAGGCTCAGCCGGGCCAGCCGTGGCGCGGGCACCTCGGCCAGGGCCGCCTGTCGGTCCAGCGGGTGGCAAAACGTCGGGTACGGGCCCTCGGCGCGCAGCACCGCCCGCCGTAGCGCCAGGTCGACGGCCCGCTCGGCGCGGTCGGGCGGCAGGTCGGCCACCTCGGCCAGGACGTCGACGGGCAGCGGCCGGTCCAGCACCGCCGCCGCCTCCACGACGCGCTGCGCGTCGTCGGTGAGCCGTTCGCGGCGCCTGGCCAGTTCGCGGCGCAGCCTCGGCGGCGCCCCGGCCTCGCGGACGGCGGTGACCAGCGCGTCGGGCGGCGTGCCGAGGTCGGTCAGGGCGTGCGCGAGGGCCTCGAACGCGCCGGGCAGCCCCCGGGTGCGCGCGTGCAGCGCCGCCGCCAGCTCGGGTTCGACCGCCCGCTGCCCCAGCCACCGCGCCGCGGCCTCCCCCACCTCCTCGACCGTCCAGGGGCGCGGGGTGATCTCCTCGACCCGTACGTGGTCCGGTACGCGTATGCCCAGGCCCGGCAGGCCGGGGGCGTGGTGTTCGGTGAGGACCAGCCGAAGGCGCGGCGGCATCGCGGACAGCAGGTGGTGGATCAGGTCGCGGGTGGCCGGATCGGCCCGGTGCGCGTCCTCCACGACCAGCACCGCGGGCCCCTGCGCCGCCAACAGGGCCCGTACGCCCCGGCGTAGCAGCCCCGTGCGGACCGCCGGGTCGGCCGGCGCCCGGGGTGGCTCGGGCAGCCAACGCGCGAGTTCGGGCACCGCCCAGGCCACCGCCCCGGTCACCGGCGGCGGTGGCGGGCCGCAGGGGCAGGGCAGGGTGGCCAGCGCGTCGAGGATCGGGCCGAGCGGAACGGGGCGTCGCAGGTCGGGGCAGGTGCCACGGATCTGTACCCGGTACTCGGCCGCCGCGTCGGCCAGCGCCTCGTCCACCAACCGCGAGACGCCCACCCCCGGTTCGCCGCGTACGAGCACCACGCACGGCGGGCACCGCAGCGCCGCGCGCAGCCGCGCGATCTCCTCGGCCCGCCCGACGAGGCCGACCCGACCGGCGTGGGCGGCATCCGCCCGGGGCCCGTCCGTGGCGACGGCGTCCTGGTCCACACTTCCCCCTCCACGCCGCGTGACCTGCCGGTCCGGGCCTGTTTCGCGCCGGTGAGCAGGTGGTCTACCCGTCGGCGCGCGGCGGGGCAATAGGGGATCACCACCTAGGAAATGCCGTCACCGCTCCCCCGCCCGCCGGCCACTCTTTGGGTAGTGCCTACGGATTGCTGGGCGCGGCGCCGCTGATCGAAGCTGCCGAAGGCCCGACGCCGCCGATCCCGTACCCCACGGCCCCACACCCTGGGGCCGATCGACGGGGCTGCTCCCCGCAGCCGGCGGGGTCGGGCCCGCACCGCGCCTCGCCCCACGACGCGCGGCGCACCCCCCATCACCCACGGACGCCGAGACCCGGCAGGTCGCGACCACCGCGACCGCCGCCTCGACCACCCCCCATCCCGGCGCCCCAGCCGCTCCACGGCGGCTGGGCTCCGAGCTCCGTCCGTGGGTGTCGCCTCCGGGACCCCAGCCGGTCCCGGACCGCTTCCGAGGGAGTAACCATGAAGTTCGACGCCCGTGCCGCACGGCACGTGCTCGCCGTCGGCGCCAGTGCCGCCCTGCTGGTCGGGGCCACCGCGACCGCCGGCGCCGCCACGCCGACACCCACGCCGCCCGGTGGCGAGGGCCGCATCGTCGGCGCGGACCGCCCCGGCGCCGTCGAGGGTTCCTACATCGTCACCTTCCGGGACTCGGTGGCCCGCGCCGACGTGCCCGCCGAGGCGAGGACGCTCGCCCAGCGGCACGCGGGCGACCTGCGCTTCACCTACACCGCCGCGCTGCGCGGCTTCGCCGTCACGATGAGCGAGGAGCGGGCCAAGCGGTTGGCCGCCGACCCGTCGGTGGCCCGGGTGGAGGCGGACGGCGCGGCGTACGCGGTCGAGACGCAGACCAACCCGCCGTCCTGGGGGCTGGACCGCATCGACCAGCGCGACCTGCCGGTGGACAAGAGATACACCTACGGTTCGGCCTCCGCCGTGGACGCGTACATCGTCGACAGCGGCATCCGCATGAGCCACCAGGACTTCGGTCGGCGGGCGGTCAGCGGCTACGACTTCATCGACAACGACTCCAACGCCTCCGATTGTCATGGGCACGGCACACATGTGGCGGGGACGGTCGGCGGCAGCGCCTACGGCGTGGCCAAGGACGTCAAGCTGATCGGCGTGCGCGTCCTCAACTGCCAGGGCAGCTCCGGCGAGACCTGGGCGCCGGTGCTGGCCGGCATCGACTGGGTCACCAAGAACGCGGCCAAGAGCGGCCGGCCGTCCGTGGCCAACATGAGCATCGGCGGCGGCAAGACCGACTCCGTCAACGACGCCGTGGCCTCCTCCATATCCGCCGGCGTCACCTGGGTCGTGGCGGCCGGCAACAACAACGCCGACGCCTGCTCCTACTCCCCCGCCTCCGCCCCCGCCGCCGTCACCGTGGGCGCCACCAACAGCCGTGACGCGCGCGCCACCGGCTGGAGCAACGGCCAGGCCTCCAACTACGGCCGCTGCCTGGACATCTTCGCCCCCGGTGACAGCATCACCTCCGCGTCCAACTCCGGTGACACCGCCTCGCAGTCGATGAGCGGCACCTCCATGGCCGCGCCGCACACCGCCGGTGCCGCCGCCCTGCTGCTCGCCGCCAACCCGGGCTGGTCCCCGGCACAGGTCCGCGACAAGCTGGTGGGCAACGCGACGCCGGACAAGGTCACCGACGCGCGGACCGGCTCACCCAACAAGCTGCTGCACACCGGTGGCGGCGACACCACGCCTCCCGGCCGCACCTTCGAGAGCACCGAGCGCGTGACGATCCGGGACAACGCCACGGTCGAGTCCCCCGTCACGGTCTCCGGCCTCAGCGGCAACGCCCCGGCGAACCTGGCCGTCACGGTCGACATCCGGCACACCTTCCGTGGCGACCTGCGCGTCGAACTCGTCGCCCCGGACGGCAGCGCCTACCGGCTCAAGGACTACGACAGCGACGACAGCGCGGACAACGTCCAGGACACCTACACCGTCGACGCCTCCAGCGAGGTGGCCAACGGCACGTGGAAGCTGCGCGTGAGCGACAACTGGACCAACGACACGGGGTACGTCAACGGCTGGTCGCTCCGGTTCTGACCACCCCCGCGCCGACCGGTCCGGTGCTGACCGTCCCGGTGCTGGCCGGTCCGGCGCCGGACCCGGCGGTGACGCGCTGATCCGCCGAACCGCCGACGGGCCGGGCGCCCCGGCCCGACCCCACCGCACACCGTTGGCCCGACCTCCGCACCCCGGAAGTCGGGCCAACCGCGCACCGGCGCGCTGCGATCGGGGACCGGCGGCTAGCGCTGGCCGGCGGCCGGGCCGGAGAACTCGACGGCGACGTCGTACAGGGCCGCGTTCGGCACCACCGGCACCCGCGTGCTCTCGCGCGCGTCCTGGGTGCGCCGCTGGAACTCGGGGTCGGCGCCGGCCGCCTCGTACTCCTCCTGGCTCGCCCAGTGGGCGACGTTGACGAGCTGGAAGCGGGACGTCGACGAACGGGCCCGGTGCAGCCGGGAGTCCAGGAAGCCGGGCTTGGTGCTCATCAGCGCGGCGCGCTCCCGCCAGTGCTCCAGGAAGCCGTCGAGGTGCTCGGCGTCGATCTCGAAGACGTTGATGAACGTGACGGACGCGTCGGACGCGCCGTTCGCGGTGGTCGGCTGGCTGTCGGTGGTCATGGCGTGCTCCCGGAAACGGGTGGTGCGGCCCGGACGGTCGGACACCGGCCGGGGAGCCGGCGCTCCGGCTCCTGTCGCGCGGCGCACCACGAACCGGCGAGGCGCGCCACCAGCGGGGCGGCCCCCGGCCGGGACGGCCCGTGGACAGGCTCACGCCGCGCCGGTGACACGGGGCCCGGCACCCGCCCACGACGGGCACCACGATACGGACCGCCCCCTGACGCCCCAGGTCAGGGTCGCGCGCCGGGCTCCGGACGCGGCCGGCGCACGCCACGCGGCAGGGCCCGACCGGCGTACGCGGACGGCGTGTCGCCCCCACGCCGCGTGGCGCGGGGGCAACCGGGCGCGAGCCGAAGGGGGTTCGCCGGACGGGTCAGTCCCAGGGGTTGGCCGGCTGGTCGTTGATGTGCGTCCAGAAGCGCGTCCCGGCCGGGACGTCGCCGTGGGCCCAGAAGCTCCAGCCACCGGAGTCGGCCAGCCCGGGACCGTACCGGCCGTCGTGGAACTCGGCGAACCGCCAGCCCTTGCCGAAGGTGTTCACGCACACGGCGTTCGCCACGGCGAGGCTGGTCAGCCGGGTCCCCCGGATCGGGTTGCTGGCCGCCACCTGGCCACGGGCCCAGCCCGCGTAGAAGTCGGGGGTGATGCCCGAGGGGACCGGGCTGCCGTCGACCTTGAGGCACAGGACGGGAAGCGCCGTGGTCGTGGCCGTGTCACCCACGTACGGGTCGGTGAGCGGCCCGCCGCCGACATGCACGGTGCCCTCGGGGCCGTCGGCGAGCAACGTCCAGGTCAACGCCTTGCCGTTGGCCGCGGGTTCGGCTGACGCGGGGCTGGTGGCCCCGGCCGCCACCGTCAGAAACGCCGCGCCCACAGCAACACCTAACGTGATCGATCGCAAGGTCTCTCCTCAACGGGTATCGCACGGGTCGAATGGTGCGCCGGTCGAGGAGTCTTCACGTTCTTCACGCGTTCCCCTAGAGCGATAACCGGTCACTCGTCGCCCGTGCCCCCGCGTCCCCCGCCGAGCGACGACAACGGCGTACGCCCGGCGCGGTAGGCCGTGCGGTACGCGCGCGGTACGACGCCCGTGGCGCGGCGGACGTGGCGGCGCAGGCTCTCGGGAGAGCTGAACCCCGCGCGTTCGGCGACGCGTTCGACGGTCTCGTCGGTCTCCTCCAGCAGCCGTCGGGCCCGCTCCAGCCTGGTGCGCAGCAGGTAGCGCAGCGGGCTGTGGCCGGTGTGGTCGCGGAAGCGTCGGTTCAGGCTGCGGATGCTCAGGCGCGCGTGGGCGGCGATGTCGGCGAGCGTGAGCGGGAGGTGCGGGTTCGCGTCGAGCCAGCGCACGGTGGGCTCCAGGCCCGCGGTCTCGGCGATGCCCCGGTCGATCTCCTCCTGCGCGGCGTGGGCCTCGTCGAGCAGCGGGCGCAGCAGGTGGCGGACGGTGGCGGCGACGGCGCGGGGCCCGTGGTCCTGCTCGACGAGCCGTAGCACCAGGTCCATGCCGCCGTAGAACCCCGCTCCGGTGAGGAAGGGGCCGTCCGCCACGACGGCGCCCTCGGGCTCCACCGTCACACCAGGGTGGCGGGCCGCCAGGTCCCCGACGTGCTCCCAGGCGGTGCTGGCGCGGCGGCCGTCGAGGAGGCCGGTGGCAGCGAGCGCGAGGGTGCCCGCCCCCACCCCCAGCAGGCGGGCGCCCCGGTCGACCGCCGCCCGCAGCGCGGCGGCCACCTCGGATGACGGGCCGTCGGCGGCGCCGGCGTGGCCCGGGACGATGACCGCCGTGGCGTCCGCGAGGCCCGCCAGGCTCCAGGGGACGGTGACGGTCAGGAGGCCGGGGGCGCCGGTGGTGACCGTCGCCGAGGGGGCGCACACGCGCAGTTCGTAGTCGACCCGCGCGCTGTCGCGGGCGGCGGCCAGCACCATGCCCGGGGTGCTGAGCTGGTGGGCGGGCATCCCGTCGAGCGCGAGCAGCGCGACCACTGACATGAGGTGAACCTAACCGACAGCCGTTACGAGCCCACGTCCCGACCGGACGCGCGGGCCGGCGGTCCCGCTCCCAGGGCGTGAGCCCCGCACCCGGCCGGGGCCCCGGGGGAAAGCCCGGAACCGGAGCGGGGCGGAGTGGGCGTCGGGAGCGGGGCCGGCGCCCGGGCTGGGGCCAGCGCCCAGACGAGGCCCGTGCCCGGCGCCCGGCCCGTGCCCGGGGCCCCGCCCCGGGGCGGGTCTGGTGTGCGGCGGGTCAGCGGTGGGTGGCCAGCGCGGTCTTGATCCACGCCCGGTGCGCGGGCACGGACGTCCACACACCCGGCCCGTTCGCGCAGTGCGGGTCGGCGTCGCCATCGCCCGAGGTCGTTCCGACGAGCTGCCAGCGCCCGTGGACCCGCTGCACCTGCGGGCCGCCGGAGTCGCCCTTGCAGGCCATGGCACCGGGGACCTGGCTGGTGGTGCACAGTTCGCCGGCGGCGTCGATGTCCTGGCACGCGGCGGCCGGGGCGCGGCGGGTGTCCAGCTCCTGGAGCCGCTCGGGGAACACCCAGTCCCGGAAGTCCAGTTCGTCGACCACGGTGCCGAAGCCGAGCACCCGGGTCGGCGCCCCGACCTTCGGCGCGCGTTCCGCCAGCCGGATCGGCTGCTGCGTCACCGGGCGGTCCAGCTTGAGCAGGGCGATGTCGTGGTGTGAACGCTGCGGGCTGTCCTTGTCGTACCCGGGGTGGACGACCTTCTCGACGATCCGGCGCACCGTGCCGCCGGAGGTGCGGTGCTCGCTGCCCACCCGTACGGTGCCGGCGGGATGGGCCCCGATCGTGTCCGCCTCCTGGGCGCAGTGGCCGGCGGTCACGACCCACCCCGGGGCGATCAGCGCGCCTCCACACACGCCGTCGACGCTCTTCCCGTCGTCTTCCAGGGCCATCGGGATCGAGACCATGAACGGGTACGCCCGGGTGGAGTCCCGCCCGTCGATGATCGCGTGGGCGCTGGTGCTGGTCGCCGTCGCGCACAGCGCGGTGGCCGCCCCGACCAGGGCGACCCGGGTCAGCGCGCGCCGCAGCCGGCGCGGGGTCGGCGAGGTGCGGCTGGGCGGGGTGGAAACGGGCATGGCGGAGTCCCTTCGCGACAACGCTGGATGGAGGCGCCGGGCACTGGGGCGACTGCCCTGACCTGCGGCGCGTTCCCATCCTGGGCGGGAGGGGAACGGGGAGGAACCGACGCCGGTGCCACCATGGGTTAAATTCTGGCCATGCCCGTGGTCGCCGTGCTCGTCCTCGACGGGGTGCCCGCCTCCCAGGTCACCGCCGCCAGCCTGGTCCTCGGCCACGCCTCCCGCACCCTGCCCCGTCGCCTCCGCTACGACCTGCGGCTCTGTTCCGCCACCAGCGCCCCGCGCGCGGTGACCACCGGCGGCCCGGGGCCGGTGCGGATCGCCGTCGACCGGGGGCTCGACGGGCTGGCCGAGGCCGGGACGGTGATCGTGGCGGGATACCCGGACGTCCATGCCGCACCGTCGGCCGAGGTGGTGGAGGCGGTACGCGCCGCCGCCGACCGGGGCGCGCGGATCGGCGCGATCGGCACCGGCGTCTTCCTGCTGGCCGCCGCCGGACCGCTGGCCGGGCGGCGGGCGACGACCTGCTGGCAGCACGCCTCGGAACTCGCCCGCCGCCATCCCCACGTCACCGTCGTCCCCGAGGAGTCGCTCGTGGTGGACGGCCCTGTCGTCACCTCGGCCGGCGTCCTCGGCGGCAAGGAGCTGTACCTGCACGTCGTGGCGCGGGACCACGGTGAGGAGGCCGGCACGGAGGCGGACCGTCAGCTCTTCCTCGCCCTCCCCCTCCCGACGGACACGCCGGGAGCGGACGGACCGCCATCGCCGGGCGGCGAGGGTCGGCCCGACGAGGAGGGGCGCCACCGGGCCCGGCCCGGGGAGGCCACCGAGGGTGGGCCGGGCGCCGGGGCGAGCCCTCGGACGCGCGACGGGGCGAGCGGCGGCCCGCGGGGCGACGCGGGGCCTGATAGGGGCGCCGGCTCGGGCGGCGGGGCGGGCGGCGAGGCGGGCCCCGGCCCGGGCGCCGGCTCGGGCGGCGAGGCGGGCCCCGGCCCGGACAACGGCCCAAGCGGCGCGGACGGCGCGCGTCCCGACCCGGACAGCGGCCCGAACGGCGGCGAAGGTCCCGTTACGGGCGCCGATCCGGGCGCCGAGGAGAGCCTCGGCGCGGACGGCGGGACGATCCACGGGGCCGGCGCTGTCGAGGCGACGCTGGCCTGGATGGAGGCCAACCTCCAGCGACCGCTGACCCTCGCGGAGATCGCCGACCACGCGGGGACGAGCGTGCGCGGCCTCAACCGGCACGTCCACGCGCGGGTCGGGCTCTCCCCGCTCCAGTACCTGCTGCGCGCCCGGGTCCGGCGGGCCCAGTGGCTGCTGGAGCGTACGGACCTGCCGGTCGGGCGGATCGCGACCCAGACCGGCCTGGGCACCCCGGCCAACCTCCGCCACCACTTCCGGCACCACAACGGCACGACCCCCGGCACCTACCGCGCGGCCTACCGCTCCCTGGCCGGCATGTTCGCCGCCGCGAGCCGCCCGGACGACCCGGAGCCCGAACTGCCCACGGAGAACCGGAATCCAGCGGAGACCGGGGAGCCAGCGGAGGCCGAGGAGCCAGCCGGCATCGCGGAGCCACGGGAGCCCGGCGGCACCGGCGCGTCCGGCCCTCCGGGCTGAGCACCGGCGCGACGCGGACCCGGTGAGCCGGGCACGGCCGGGCCGGGCCGGGCGCCAGCGGGACCGGGCACGGCGAGGCCGGACACGGCGGAGGAGCCGGTGAGGTCGGGCACAGCGGAATCCGCCACAGCCACATCGGCACCGACAGGGCCGAGGGCCGCCGCCCACCGGGCCCGGCCGAGCCGCGCCGGGCGCCAGCGGGGCCGAGCACGGCGGGGCCGAGCACGGCGAGGCCGGCGAAGGGCCGGCGGCGGGAGAGCGCGGACGGCGGGACGCGCGAGGGCGAGGCCGGCGACGGCGCGGTGCCGCGACGGGGCGGGCGGGGCGCCCCGCAGCACTCGGGGGGCGTTCGACCAGGCCAGACGTCCGGGTGGGGCGGCACCTCACCGTGTTATAGATAACTGCTATCTCCACGCGGCCGATGCGCGGCGGTACCGTCGCATTCGGCTGCCACCCGTGACACCCGGGCCCCCATCACCTCGCCCGGCCCCTCCCCTACCCCCACCCACGGGACACGGCAGCTCTCACGGAGCACCACACTCACCGGCTCCCCCGGGTGACGGAGGACCGTCGACGCCGTGCCGTCGAGGGGTCTGCGCTCTCCCGTGTTCCGGTCGCGACGACGGGGCGTACGGCTTCCGCGCCGGCTTCGGCCGGGGAACGCCGTCACGGGTCGTCCCGCGCCGCTCAAGCGTTCCGCTCGCCGGTCGGCCCGCCCCCTGGGCGTACCGACCCGCGACGCCGACGAGTCCCATCCATCGAGTGGAGATGTGAATGAATTCCCGGAAGATCTTCAGCGCATCGGTCGCGCTCTGCACGACGGGCCTGCTGTTCACCACGGGCGTGCAGGCGGCGTCCGCGACCGGGCAGACCGACGAGCGGGGCGCGCAGGCCGCGGCCCGGGTCGTCACCTACGACTCCAGCGGCGCCGCCGAGTTCAAGGACGCGATCACCAAGGGTGCCGCCGCCTGGAACGAGAGCGTGAAGAACGTCCAGCTCAAGGCGGTCCAGCCGGGGCAGCGCGCCAACATCATCATCGTCGCCGACAACGGCTGGCCCCGGGCCCAACCGACCTCGCTGGGCAACGGCCGGGTGTGGATAGGCCGCCAGGCCGTGAACGAGGGACACAACACCGTCCGCATCTCCTCGCACGAGCTGGGCCACATCCTCGGCCTGCCCGACGTCAAGCCGGGCCCGTGCACCAGCCTGATGTCCGGCGCGTCGGCCGGCACCTCCTGCACGAACCAGTACCCGAACGCGCAGGAGAAGGCGTCGGTGGAGCGGAAGTTCGCCGGCTCCAAGGTCTACGCGCGGGACGTGGCAACCAAGTTCGCCCTGGCCGCCTACTAGCGTGGCCGGCTCCCGCCCCAGGGAGCCGAGCCGCCTCGCCCCGGCTCCCCGGGCGCCCCGGGCACTCCCCGCCCGGGGTCGCGCGGACGGCCAACTCCCCTGAGCCGCTCGCCCGACACGCGCCCGCCGAGCCCCACGGGGCACGAACGGCCCCACGGGGCCGGTGGGTTCGCGCGGTGTTCGCCGGTCCGGCGCTCGCCGGCGGCCCACCCCGTCCGGTCGCACGCGAGTGACCCGACGTCCGGGCGCGCCCGGACCCCCGAGGGGAGGCACAACGGCGGTGGGGGGGGCCGGGCGGGGGGGCGCGCCCCGGCGCCGGAAGAAAAAAAAACAACCCCCACCACACAAACAAAAAAACGGTAG
>NZ_JBHVJC010000020.1:0-109961 GCF_042799315.1 Streptomyces sp. NPDC057702
CAACCCCCGTCGCTACCTGGCCTCGGGGTGCGGTCTTGGTTTACACCCCCCGGGGGGGGCGGGGGGGGGGGGGGGCGGCCGGCCCCGGCCCCGGCGGGGCCGGGCCCTCGTGTCAGTGGGGTCGTACCGCGTGGGTCGTACCCGGTGGGCCGGGCGGTGCGGGACCCCTCTGTCCCGCACCGCCCGTTTCTCCCTCGGCGATGGTCTGGGGCCGGGGCGCCGGGGGCGCCTGTCGGCCGGTCAGCTCACGTGCGCGGTGGCCGGTCGGGCCGGCTCGGCCGCGGCGCGTGGGCCGCTCGCCACGGGGGTTGGATCAGACGCGCTGCCACAGCGCCGGAGCGCTCACCGGGTCCCAGCCGGGCTGGGCCTGGTGCGGCTGGAGGCAGCGGTAGGTGGAGCCGTTGTAGGTGACCTGGTCACCGGCGTTGTAGGTGGTGCCGGCCGCCCAGGTACCCTCGCCCGGGCCCGGGCCGGGGCCACCGCCGTCGTCGGTCTTCAGGGTCAGCCCGTAGCCCTGGATCAGCGGGTTGATGGGCTGGTGGAAGGTGGTGCCACCGGTGCGGCAGTCGCCGGAGCCACCGGAGGTGACGCCCTGCGCCTGGCTGCCGGAGATGTAGGAGCCGCCGGAGTCACCGGGCTCGGCGCAGACCGTCGTCTCGGTCACGCCGCTGATCGTGCCCTCGGGGTAGGTGACGCTGGTGTTGTGCCGGGTGATGGTGCCGCAGTGCCAACCGGTGGTGGAACCGGAACGGCAGATCGAGGCGCCGACGGCCGACTGGGTCGAGCCCGCGACCTTGACGTTCTGGCCCTGGCCCGCCACGTACGGCGTGGCCTTCCAGTTGCTGTTGGCCGCCACCCAGGCCGTGTCCCGGCCGGGGAAGGTGGACGCCTGGAAGGAGCCCTGGCTGACCTGGTTGAAGCCGCTGGTGGTGGTGCCGGCGCGACCACAGTGACCCGCGGTCGCGAAGCCCTCCGTGGTGCCACGGGTGACCGCGAAGCCCACCGAGCAGCGACCGCCGCTGCCCATGTAGTACGCGTCGCCGCCCCGGATGTCGTACAGCGGGCGCGGGCTCTCGGCGATGGACGCGACGCGCACCAGGCCGCGGTCCACACCACTGGCGGAGATCAGCTTGTTCGCGGCGGCCGGCTTGACCGCGTGCACGACGACGGCGTTGGTCCGCACGTCCACCGACCAGTACGGGGCGTCCACCGAGCTGTTCTTGACCGCGGCACGGTCAAGCTTGGCCTTGGCGGCGTCCAGCTCGGCGAGCGTGTGCGAGACCAGGCGGGCCTTGGCGCCCTTGGCGGTGATGTCGGCCAGTTCCGCGCGGTCGGTGGTGGCGACGGTCAGCGTGCCGGACTCGGCGCCGCTGACCCAGGCGCCGGCGAAGTCGCCGCCCAGGGACTGCTGGAGGCGACCGGCCAGCGCGCCGGCGTCGGCCTCGTTGGCCAGCCGCTCCTTGGCCTGCGCCGGGCTGCTCAGGCCCAGGTCGCGCTGCATGGCAGCGAGGACGGCGGGCGAGGTGTCGGCGACGCGCAGGGTCTCCGCCGCCGTCGGGGCGGGCGCGGAGTCGGCCGACCGGGCGGACGCGGTGCCAGGCAGCAGGCTGAGGGCGAGGGCGCCGACCGCCGCTGCCGCGGCACACGCGATGGAGGCGTGTCTGTGGGGCATGGGGTGTCTCCTCGGTTTCGGTGGGGGTTGGCGAAACCGTAGGTGGCGCGTTCTGCCCCGCAGAAGATTCCAGATTTCCCCCTGCATCGCGGTATGGACCTGTGGCGGTACGGAGATCGTCGCAGGCCACGACGGATCACCCGGACGCCGGGGGTGACCGCTCTCGCCCCCACTCCCGTCCCGCCGCGCCATGCCGCCCCACCGGCCCGTCATGCCAGCGACCTGTCGCCGGGCAGGGACCCGGCGGGCTCCACGTCCGACGCCGGACCCCACAGGCTGGCCCCGCGCGTGGCGAGCCAGGCGGCGTAACTCTCGCTGCGCGCGGCGGCCTCGGTGTGGGCCGTGTGCGCGTGCGCCACCACTTCGGAGGCCACGCCGACCCCCGGGCCATAGGGGTCCCAGCCAATCAGGTGGCGCCACATCAGCGGCGTACCGGCCAGGGGGCGGGTCACCATCCCGGGCGGGGTGGGCAGGGTGGCGCGGCACAGCCCGACGGCGCGGCCGACCTGGGCGAGGTAGACGCACGAGGCGATGTCCGTCTCATACAGGGGCCCGGGGCGAAAGCCCGCGCGGGCGCACGCGGCGGTGAAGCACTCGCCGAAACAGCCGTCGCCGGGCACCACGGCCCACGCCTCCTCGGCGAGTTCGGCCAGGTCCACCTCGGGGCGGGCCGCTAACGGGTGGTGGTCGCTGAGCATGACGAAGATCGGATCGACCGCGAACTGTCGCCAGACCAGCCGGTCCGGCTCGGGCGGGGTGCTCTCGCCGCAGGTACCGATGAGGGCGAAGTTCAGGCGCCCGTCGGCGACCGAGGCCGCGATCTCCCGGTCCGACCAGGCGATACGCGTGGTCACCTGTACCCCCGGGTGGGCGTCGGCCAGCCGGTCCACGACGGCGCCCAGCAGCGGGCCGTGGGTGCCGCCGAGCCGGAAGTCGGGCGCCCGCTCGCCGTCCTGGGTCAGGCGCACGGCCTCGCGCTGGAGCTGGCCGACGGCGGGCAGCAGGATGCGGGCACGGTCCAGGACGAAGTCGCCCAGCGCGGTGGTCCGCACCCCGTACCGACCCCGCTCGAACAGCCGCCCGCCCAGGGCGCTCTCGATCCGTTTCAACTGCGCGCTCAGCGCGGGTTGGGCGAGCCCGAGCGTGGCGGCCGCCCGGGTGAGGCTGCCCGCTTCGGCTATCGTCCGGATCGCCCTCAGATGCCGCATCTCCAGGTCCATGGTGCGAGCTTGACCCCGTGGTACGCCCGGGACAATACCCAGGTCCAGACCAGTACGGCCGAACGCGTGGCCCGCCCGGGGCCTACCCGCAGCCCGCCCGGGGCCATGGTCGACGCCGGCCAGCGCCGACGGGCGAGGTGAAGCCGTCGGGCGAGGTGGGGCCCTGGGCGAGGCGTATTCCCCGGGTGGCCCGCAGGCGTCGGGGGCGCCGTCGAGAGCTGGGGAGCGCCCGCCGGGGCGGGCCCCGGGTGAGCGGCTGGTGGAAGTGGTGGGTGTCGGCGAGTCCGGGGGTGACCGGGCGGCCCGTGCCGTCCACGCGGCGGGCGACGTCCGACAGGTCGGCGGGGCGGGCCCCGCGCCCACCGCCGCGACGCGGTCGCCGGCGGCGACCACGTGGCCCGACGCGTACGCGGGGTCCCGGGCGTCCACGGTCGCGACGGCTCAGTTCCCGCTCACGCTGCGGGCCGGGCCGCCCGCCGGGCCCGCCACGAACCGTGGGTCGCGGGCACGGGCGGCCGGACCTGGTGGGGGTGGTGACGCTGTCGTGGGGGGCTCTCCGTGTCGTCGGGACGGAGCGAGCGGTACGGGCCGACACCGCCGGGGCGGGGGGCGAGGTGCCCGACGCCCGGGAGGGCAGGTGCCGGGGAGCGGCCACGGGGGCGAGGAGTCGGGGTGGTGGGGCGACGGTGCGCATCACCCCTGTCGCTCCCCCGCGCCTACCGGAGCTCGGTGTTGAGGTATGTCGCCGGTCAGGGGTGGGTGAGGTCCGGCGGGATCGACTGGGTGGCCCCCTCGCGCAGCACGGTCGCCTCGATCAGGCCGTACGGGCGGTCGGTGGCGTGGTAGACGGCGCCGTCCGGGCCGGCGTTGGTGAGGCCGAACGGTTCGAGGTCCACCAGGAAGTGGTGCTTGTTGGGCAGCGAGAGGCGGATCTCGTCCACCTCGGGTCCGCTGTCGATCACCCGGGATCCCATGTGGTAGAGGGTCTGTTGCAGGGAGAGGCTGTAGGTCTCGGCGAACGCCTGGAGCAGGTGCGTACGGGCCCCCGCGTAGGCGTGCTCCCACCGTGGCATCCGGTCCACGTCGCGGTGCCAGGCGTAGCGCCACAGCGCGTGGACGTCGGTGGCCAGGATGCGGTCGTACGTCTCGCGCAGGGTCGTGTACCGGTCCCTGACGTAGCCCCGGAACTCGGAGTTGGTGGAGTTGAGGACGGTGAGGCCGGCGAGCCCGGAGATCATCTCCCAGTTCTGGCCGTCGTAGCTGACCTGCGCGGTGCGCACCTCCTGCCCCGAGCGGACGAAGGAGTGCCTGACCTGGTCGCCGCCGACGAAGCGGGTGCCGCGCTCGGAAGTCTCGATGCGCTCCCAGGCGTACTCCTCGATCCGGACGCGCGCCGAGGTGATCGCCCGTTGGTTGGTGACGAAGTGGCGGGCGAGGTGGATGCCGAACTGCTCGGGGGAGGTGATGCCGTGTTCCCTGGCGAAGGCGAACACGGTGTTCTTGACGGTGTCGGTGGGCAGCACGTTGGCGTTGTCGCCCGACAGGTGGGCCTCCGTCAGGTCGCCCCGCAGGGCGACCGAGACGCTCAGGTCCCTGATGTGGTGGGTGGCGCCCTCCCGGGTGATCCTCACGACCCGGCTCTCGGCCTTGCCGTACTGGTTCTGGCCCAGGACCGCGGCCCCGGGGCGGCCGGGGGCGGTGCGGCGGTGCGCGGGTGAGGCGGACACGGCGGTCAGCTCCCTCGGTACACGGAGTAGCCGAACGGGTTGAGCAGCAGGGGTACGTGGTAGTGCTCGCCGGGCACGACGGCGAAGGCGACGGCCACCTCCGGGAAGAACGCCCCGCCGGTGGCGGGAGTCGCGGCCAGGTGGGGCCCCACGTCGAAGCGCAGCCGGGCCTGCGCGGTGCCCACGGGCAGCGCCGGCAGGCCCGTACAGCGGCCGTCGGCGTCCGTGAGCGCCCTGGCGTGCGCGGTCCAGGCCGCGTCGGGTGAGGATCGGGTGGACAGTTCGACGCCGACCGAGGTGGCCGGTCGGCCGAGGCTGGTGTCCAGGACGTGGGTGGTGACCGATGTGTCGGCAGGCCGTGCCGGGTGGCGTTCGCCCATGCGCTGACTCCTCGTTCCCGTGGGGGCCCGGCCCCGCTCGCACGACGCGGCGGGCCCGGCGGCGCGCCCCGTGGTGGTGGCGGCCGGGTCGGCCAGCAGGGGGCCGGCCGTACGCGGTTGATCTTGCCCGGATCGGCGCGGCCGGGGGCGCGCTCCCGGCGCGGCGTGTTGCCGATCCGCTCCCGGATGGCCGTCAGGAGCTGACCGGCCGGCGCCCGGGGGGCCGTACGCGGCGGGGGGGGCGCGCGTGCCGCGTCGGGTCCGGCGGTCGGCGAGCCGTCGGCGGGTGGCCGGGGCGCGCGTGGGTCGTGGGAGCGCGGCCGGCGCGGGGGGCGTGCGCGCGCACGGTCGCATGGTGCTCGCGGGCAGCCAGGACCCACACCACCCGCCGTCAACAGTATGTTGAAAGTCCCGCTGACGCCCTCTCACCAAGCGTGCCGCCGACCCGGGTTCGGACCGGCGGCCAGGACCTGCGGGCGAGCGGGGCACTACCCGCCGGCCCGGTTGGCGTTCTCCCTGTTCAGGTAGTTGTAGACGGTGAAGCGGCTGACGCCGAGCGCGGTGGCGACCGTCTCCACGCCATGGCGTACGGAGAAGGCGCCGCGCGCCTCCAGGGCGCGCACCACCGACTGTTTGGTCTTGCGGTCCAGGTCCGCGAGCGGCATGCCGTGCCGCCGCTCCAGGTCGGCCAGGATGTGGTCGAGCGAGTCGGACAGGTGGGGCAGCCGCACCGCGAGCACCTCCCGCCCCTCCCAGGAGAGCACGACGTCGTCGCCGTGGGCCCGTTCGGGCGGCATCATCTCGCCACCCATCGCGTCGATGAGCGGCTTGACCGCCGCGACGAACGGGTGGTCCCCGACCTCGGTCACGCCTCCCCCTCCCCCACCACGTCGGCCCGCACCGACACCCGGGTCGCGCCGGCCTTGAGGGACCCGCGCACCAGCGTGTCCACGGTCGCCAGGACGGCCTCGGGCCGCCCCTCGACGGTGTCGCCGAACGGGCCGACGTCAACCCTGCCCCGATCGGCCTCCCGTACGACCTCCTGGGCCACCAGCGCGTGCGCGGGCCGCTGGTCCAGGTCGAAGGGCTCGGTGGTGAATTCAACCCTGAGTCTCACCCGGCCCAACCTACTGCGCGGCGCCACCACCCGACGCCGCGCGCCCACCGGCGGTGGCTCAACTCCTACCGGCGGAAGCGTCCGTTCGCCCCCGGGGCCCGGGCGCCGGGCCGTCGGCCGCGCGGGCGATCGCGGCCGAAACCCGCTCGCCGTCTCCCCAACACCCCCCGCATCGTGGACGATAGGACCGTACCTATCCCCCCGTTCCACCCGTCCTGCTGGAGCCGACGATGGCCAAGAGCGTGCCGGTGCGGTGCCCGGCGTGCAGCCGTGAGCACTCGTTCACGCCGCCCACCTTTCCCTGCGCATGCGGTGCGCCGCTGACCGTGCCGATCCTGGCCGGCCCGGTGGCCCGACTGCGCCACCGCACCTGGGAGGACTCCTGGGTCGCCGTGCGCTGCCACTCCTGCGGGCGCAGAGACCACTGGCCACAGCCCGAACTGGGCTGCCCGTGCGGCACCGTCGTCCAGCTTCCGGTGGCCGAGGCGCCGGAGGAGAGCGGCAGCCGCCTCGCGCCCACCGGTGGCGCCGGCGCCTCGGGAGCCGCCGTCGCCCACCCCGCGCCCAGCTCGGCCGTGCTGCGCCCGGCCTTCCAGCCGGTGACCATCCGTACCGGCCGCGACGTGGTGACGGCCGCCGCGCAGTATTTGAAGTGGCTCGGCTTCACCAGCCTGCGCCGGGTGGAGGACCGCGCCCCCTCCGGGGTCGACCTGCGCGGCCCGGGCCTGGTCGCCCAGGTCGACCCCACGACCCGACCCACCGGGGTGCGGGACGTGGAGTGCCTGTGGCTGCACGGCCTGAGCGAGGCCGCCGTCAGTGTCTTCTTCTCGCTGGCGGGATACGCGCGCATCGCGCGAACCCGCGCCGACGAGCTCTATCTGCCGCTGTTCGTCATGGACCTCACCGGCACTCCGCAGCCGGTCAACGACCCGGCCGACGACCTGATCCGGATGGGCCCGCCGGAGGTGTGATCCACCGCGCCGCCGACGCGCTCAACCACCCTGACGTCGCAGGGTGTTGACGGTCTCCGTACGCAGGTCCGCCTTGCGCACCTTGCCACTGGCCGTGAGCGGGAAGGCGTCGACGACCCGTACCAGGCGCGGGGTCTTGTACCGCGCGAGGCGGCCGTCGCAGTACGCGGCGACCTCGGCCACGGTCAGTTCCGTGGCGCCCGGCGCCAGGATGACGCAGGCGGCGATCTCCTCGCCGTACTTCTCGTCCGGCACGCCCACCACCTGCACGTCGGCGACCTTGGGATGCGTGTGCAGGAACTCCTCGATCTCGCGGGGGTACACGTTCTCCCCACCCCGGATGATCATGTCCTTGATCCGGCCCACGATCCGCACGTACCCGTCCTCGCGCATCACCGCCAGGTCCCCGGTGTGCATCCAGCGCGCCGCGTCGATCGCCTCCGCCGTGCGCTCGGGATCCGCCCAGTAGCCGAGCATCACCGAGTAGCCGCGTACGCACAGCTCGCCGCGCTCGCCCCGGGGCACGGTCAGCCCGGTGCCGGGATCGACGACCTTCAGCTCCAGGTGCGGATGCGCGACGCCGACGGTGCGCGTGCGACGCTCCAGCAGCGACCGCGCGTCCTCGCCCGGCTCGGGCAGCGGGGTCTGGGTGGCGATCGGCGAGGTTTCGGTCATCCCGTAGGCGACGCTGATCTCGGACAGGTGCATCTCGCCGATGACCCGCCGCACCACCTCGGCCGGGCAGGGCGAGCCGCCCACGATGCCGGTGCGTAGCGTCGACAGGTCGTAGCGGGCGAAGTCGGGGTGGTGGAGCTCGGCGATGAACATCGTCGGCACCCCGTACAGCGCGGTGCACCGCTCCCGTTCGACGGCGCGCAGCGTGGCGGCCGGGTCGAAGGACGGGGCGGGGAGGACGACGCAGGCACCGTGGCTGACGGCGGCCAGCACGCCGACGACCATGCCGAAGGTGTGGTAGAGCGGCACCGGCAGGCAGACGCGGTCGCGCTCGGTGTAGCGCAGCGACGCGGCGGTGACGCGGGCGTTGTTGAGGATGCTGTGGTGGGAGAGGGTCGCGCCCTTGGGGCGACCGGTGGTGCCCGAGGTGTACTGGATGTTGATCGGGTCGTCGCAGCTCAACGCGGCTTCCCGGGCGGCCAGTTCGTCCGCCGCGGCGTCGGCCACGCGCGCCGTGCCACCGCCCCCGGCGCCGCCGTCCACACCGCCGTCCGCGTCGGTTCCCCCCGCGCCCGACGGCCGGCCCGCCGCGAGTAACGCCGCCCAGGACGCCCGGCCCAGGTGCACCACCTCGCGCAGCCGGGGGCACTGGGCCCGCGCCGCGCGCACCACGGCCTCCCGGTCGGCGCCCCGGTGCTCGCCCGTGGCGGCGACCAGCACGCTCGTGCCCGACTGCCGCAACGCGTACGCCAACTCCTCGCTGCCGTAAGCCGGGTTGAGGCTGACCAGGATGGCCCCCACGCGGGCGGCGGCGAGCTGGACCAGCACCCACTCGGCGCCGCTCGGCGCCCAGATGCCGACCCGCTCGCCCGCCGCCACGCCGTACGCGAGCAGCCCCCGCGCCACCTCGGCCACCGACCGGTCCAGTGCGGCATAGCTCCAGCGGCGGTCGGTCGCCACGTCCACCAGCGCCTCGCTCGCGCCGTGTCGCGCGACCGTGGCGGCCAGCGCGGCACCGATGGTCTGTCCGGTCAGCGCCAGCGCGCCGCCGGTGCCGCTCGCGTACGAGAGGGTCATGACCGGCGGGCCCCCTCGGCGACCGAGCGGCGCGGGGCGGGCGCGGCGGGTTCGGCGGGTGGGGCCGGGGGCCGCTCGGGGGTCAGCGAGCGGGCGACCTCGTCGCGCAGTTCCATCTTGCGGACCTTGCCGCTGACGGTCATCGGGAAGGCGTCGACCACCCGCAGGTAGCGGGGCACCTTGTAGTGCGCGAGGCGGCCCCGGCAGAAGCGGGCCAACTCGTCGCGGGTGAGCGGGTTGGCCGGGTCGCGCAGGATGACGCAGGCGGCGATCTCCTCGCCGTACTTCTCGTCCGGCACGCCCACCACCTGCACGTCGGCGATCTTCGGGTGCGAGTAGAGGAACTCCTCGATCTCGCGGGGGTACACGTTCTCCCCGCCCCGGATGATCATGTCCTTGATCCGGCCCACGATCTGGACGTACCCGTCCTCGCGCATCACCGCCAGGTCCCCGGTGTGCATCCAGCGCGCCGCGTCGATCGCCTCGGCGGTGCGCTCGGGCTGGTCCCAGTAGCCGAGCATCACCGAGTAGCCACGGGTGCACAGTTCACCGGCCTCGCCCCGGGGCACGGTCACCCCGGTGGCCGGGTCGATGATCTTGACCTCGATGTGCGGCATCACCCGGCCCACGGTCGCGGTGCGCCGCTCTAGGTCGTCCTCGACGCGGGTCTGCGTGGACACCGGGGACGTCTCGGTCATGCCGTACGCGATGGCGACCTCGTCCATGTGCATCTCGGCGACCACCCGGCGCATCACCTCCACCGGGCACGGCGAGCCGGCCATGATGCCGGTACGCAGCGAGGACAGGTCGTAGGTGGCGAAGTCGGGCAGGTTGAGCTCGGCGATGAACATCGTCGGCACCCCGTACAGCGAGGTGCACCGCTCCCGTTCGACCGCGTGCAGGGTGGCCACCGCGTCGAAGGTGGGCGCCGGGATGACCACACAGGCACCGTGGCTGGTGGCCGCGAGATTACCCATGACCATGCCGAAGGTGTGGTAGTAGGGCACCGGCACGCACACCCGGTCCGCCTCGGTGTAGCGGATCAGGTCGCCCACGAAGAAGCCGTTGTTGAGGATGTTGTGGTGCGAGAGGGTGGCGCCCTTGGGGAAGCCCGTGGTGCCCGAGGTGTACTGGATGTTGATGGGGTCGTCGCAGCTCAGCTTGGCCTGTCGCGCGGCGAGCCGCTCGACCGGGACCCCGGTCCCGGCTCGTACCAGGCCGTCCCAGGTCGAATCACCGATGTAGACCACGTCGCGCAGCGCCTTGCAGTCGGCGCGCACCTGCTCGACCATGCGCCGGTAGTCGCTGCTCTTGTGCTCGGTGGAGGCGATCAGGACCTGGATGCCGGCCTGGTCCAGGACGTAGCGCAGCTCGTGCACGCGGTAGGCCGGGTTGATGTTGACCATGATCGCGCCGATCCTGGCCGTCGCGTACTGCGTCAGCACCCACTCCGGGCAGTTGATCGCCCAGATGCCGACCCGGTCGCCCTTGCCGACGCCCTTGGCGAGCAGGCCGAGCGCGACCTCGTCCACCGCCCGCCCGAGCTCGGTGTACGTCCAACGCCGCCCGCTGGCCATGTCCACCAGCGCCTCGCGGTCGCCGAAGCGGGCGATGGTGGCGTCCAGGTTGGCGCCGATGGTCTCGCCGATCAGCGGCGTCTCGGCGGGGCCGCTGGCGTAGGAGAGCTCGGGCGGCGACTGGCCCGACTCCACGCGGCCCGGTGTCGGGCTCTGGCCGGCGGCGGGCGCGGGGCGCCCCGCGCCCGACCGGGCGGTGGCCCCCTTGGTCGCGGGCGCGGGCGCACTGTTGGCGGGGCTGGCGGGATCGGTGCTCCGACGGGTCCTGGCGGGGCCGGTCATGAGGACTCCTCACGGTATTCGGCGGCGCCGCCCCCCTGGGCGGTGCGCTCGCGCAGCTCGATGCGGCGGATCTTGCCGGAAACGGTCTTGGGCAGGTCGGCGAACTCGATGCGGCGGACCCGCTTGTAGGGCGCGAGCACCGCGCGCGAGTGCGCGAACAGGGCCTTGGCGGTGTCGGGCCCGGGCTCCCAGCCCTCGGCCAGCACCACGTACGCCTTGGGCACGGCCAGCCGGACCGGGTCCGGCGCGGGCACCACGGCCGCCTCGGCGACCGCCTCGTGTTCGAGCAGCGCGCTCTCCAGCTCGAACGGCGAGATCTTGTAGTCGGACGCCTTGAACACGTCGTCGGCCCGACCCACGTAGGTGATGTAGCCGTCCGCGTCGCGCGCGCCGATGTCACCGGTGCGGTAGTAGCCGCCGGCCATGGCCTCGGCGGTGCGCTCCGGGTCGCCGGCGTACCCGGTCATCAGCCCCACCGGGTGGGCGGACAGGTCGAGACTGATCTCGCCCTCGTCGGCCGGGGCGCCGGTGACCGGGTCGAGCAGGGCCACGGCGAAGCCGGGCGTGGGCCGGCCCATGGAACCGGTCTTGAGGGGCTGACCGGGCGTGTTGGCGACCTGCACGGCCGTCTCGGTCTGCCCGAATCCGTCCCGGATGGTCACCCCCCAGTCCCGCCGCACCTGCTCGATGACCTCGGGGTTCAGCGGCTCGCCCGCCGCCACGGCCTCGCGCGGAGCGGAGCGCAGGGCGCCCAGGTCGGCCTGGATGAGCATGCGCCACACGGTGGGCGGGGCACAGAAGGTGGTGACGCCGCAGCGGTCCATCTCGGCCATCAGCCGGCCCGCGTCGAAGCGGGTGTAGTTGAAGACGAAGACGGTCGCCTCGGCGTTCCACGGGGCGAAGAGGTTGGACCACGCGTGCTTGGCCCAGCCCGGCGAGGAGATGTTCAGGTGGACGTCGCCCGGCCGCAGACCGATCCAGTACATGGTGGCCAGGTGGCCGACGGGATACGAGATGTGCGTGTGCTCGACGAGCTTGGGCTTGGCCGTGGTGCCGGAGGTGAAGTACAGCATCAGGGAGTCGCTGGAGCGGGTCGGCCCGTCCGGGGTGAAGTCGGTCGGGGCCTCGTGGGTGTCCGCGTAGTCGAGCCACCCCGGCGCCTCGCCCGTGGCGCCCACCACGATCCGCGTGTAGTCGCCGGGCACGTCGGCGAACTTGCCGGCGTCCAGCGCGCGGGCGATGACGTGCCGGGCCCCGCCCCGCTCGATCCGGTCGGCGAGGTCGGCCGGGCCCAGCAGCGGCGTGGCGGGAATGACCACGGCGCGCAGCTTCATGGCGGCCAGCGCCGTCTCCCACAGCTCGGCCTGGTTCCCGAGCATCACCACCACGCGGTCGCCGGCCCGCACGCCCTGCGCCCGCAGCCAGTTGGCCACCTGGTCGGAGCGGGTGCGCAGCTCGGCGAAGGAGAGCCGGACCTGCGTGCCGTCCTCCTCGACGATGTGCAGGGCCGTGCGGTCCACCCGCTCGGCCAGCGGGTCGAACCAGTCCAGCGCCCAGTTGAAGGTGTCAGGACGCGGCCACTGGAACCCGGCGTAGGCAGCCGCGTAGTCCTCCCGGTGGTGGAGCAGGAAGTCCCGCGCCGCTCGGAACTCTTCGGTCGGACTGATTGCCGCCACATGTCCTCCTCATTGCCAAAGCGCTCGCTAGCATCGTGCGACGAGTGATCTGAGTCTCACTACCCCCGGACGGGGGTGACGGTATTGAGGGGGAGGTGTCGGTGGTGGATGCATACGGCGCCGTGGACATGCGGTCCGCGCTCGGGCGGATGCGACGGGGTGGCGGGCTGCCGGTCGCGTTCGGCGGACTGTTCGAGGGGACCCGCCAGTTCCGCATCGCCGAGCTGGCGGGCACGGCGACCCCGGTGCTGCTCGGCCTCACCATCACGACCGGCAACGGGTTGGGAGGCAAGGCCATGGCCCTGTCCCGCCCCGTGTACGTATCGGACTACCCCGCCTCGCGCGTCATCAGCCACGAGTACGACGCGGCGGTCGCCGAGGAGGGGCTGCGCTGCGTGCTCGCGGTGCCCGTGGTGGTGCGACGCCGGGTGCGGGGGGTGCTGTACGGGGCGCTGCGACAGCCGATGGCCCTGGGAGACCGGCCCATGTCGGTGGCGGTCGAGGCGGCCCGCGAACTGGAACAGGCACTGGCCGTACGGGACGCGGCGCAGGACGAGGCCCAGCGGGTGCTGTCCGCCCTGCGCCGCCCGCAGGAGGCCGACCCGGCGGCGTGGGAGGAGGTCCGGGCGGCCCACGGGGAGTTGCGGGCACTGGCCCAGCGCGTGCACGACCCCGCACTCCGCCGCGACCTGCTCACCGTGCTCGGCCGGCTGGCCAGCGCCCCACCCGGCGCCGCCCCACCGCCCACCGGCCCGCCCGCCCCGCTCCCGGTCGCCCTGTCCCCGCGCGAGGTGGACGTACTGGCGTGCGTGGCCTCGGGCGCCACCAACTCCACGGCCGCCGACCGGCTCGGGCTCCGCCCCGAGACGGTCAAGAGCTACCTGCGCTCGTCCATGCGCAAGCTGGGTGCCCACACCCGCCTCCAGGCGGTCGTCTCCGCCCGCCGCGCGGGTCTCCTGCCCTGACCCCTGGCCCGGCCGTGGCCTGCGGGGCGCGGCGCGGCCCTGGGGTGAGGCAGGGCGGGGGGCGTGGTCCTGGCGTGCGGTGAAGCGGGGCGGGGGCATGGGCGAAGTGGCGGGGGGCCGTGGGCCGG
The DNA here is from genome assembly GCF_042799315.1 of Streptomyces sp. NPDC057702. Taxonomy (NCBI): domain Bacteria; kingdom Bacillati; phylum Actinomycetota; class Actinomycetes; order Kitasatosporales; family Streptomycetaceae; genus Streptomyces; species Streptomyces sp. NPDC057702. The sequence goes on from NZ_JBHVJC010000020.1 coordinate 13,468, forward strand.
TGAGGGGAGCTGCCGTGGGACACGTACGCGCGGAGGCCTGCGGGCACGCGGTGCCGGCACCGGCACCGGCACCGAGCGAAGGTCCGACGCGGCGCGCCTCACCCTCCCGGCGCCCCGCCCAGCCGCAAGGGAGGGGCCGCGCTCCGACGGCGGGGGCGTAGGGAAGCACACCGGCGCGCGCGGTCCCGCTCGGAGCGCCGGTGCGGAGCGCCCGCACGGGGCGCCTTCGCTCACACGCTCCACCAGCCCGTACGCTCCGCCGGCCTGCCCACGAGGGCGTCGCGCGGAGAGCTTCTCCTGGGCGGCGAGGTGCACCGCGCGACCCACGCCCCGCGCGAGGTGCCGGGCGCACCGCCGGTCGGGGCCCCTCGGGCGCGGCGCTGAACCCGGGGCCCGGCGCCCACGACGAACGACACGACACGCTGGTGAGGGCCGTCGCCAACGGAACGCGCTCGGACGGCTGACCGCGGCGCGGCCCGTGATCACCTCCCCACGGCGCGGCAGCGGCGCACGTCGGCCGGGACCGGACGGGCCCGCCCGCTCCCGTATGGGGGTGTATATCCTGTTCGACGGTTCCGTCATGTGTGCGAGGAGGAGGTGAGGGCCGCCGTGAGTGGTGAACCCCCCAGTCGTACGCCGCGCGGCGCCGCCGCCCGCCGCCCTCGGTCCCGAACGTGACCTCGGGCCGGGCCCCGGGCGGTGCTCGCGCGTGCGCCCCGAGTCCCCCGAGCCCGCGACCGTAAGGACCGACCATGGCCGAGCGCCGTCACCGTACGCCCCTGACCGGACGAAACGCCCGCCGCGCCGCACACGGCGACACCCCGCGAACCGCCACGCCCGCCGATGGAGCCGAGCCGCCGGCCCCGGGGCGCCGCCACTCCTGGCTGCGCCCGACCGCCCGCCCGGCGACCGCCGCGCCCGGGGCCCAGGACCCGGCGGAGGCCGTGCCGGAGGACGCCGCGCCCGTCGAAACCCACAGCCTCATCGACGCCGCCCTCTACCGCGACGGCCTGCGCGTCGGCTCGCCCGACAGCCTCGCCGACACCTTCCGCGAGCTACGCGAAGCGCGGGACGGCATGGCGTGGATCGGCCTCTGCCGGCCGAGCGAGGCCGAACTGGTCTCCCTGGCCGCCGAGTTCGACCTGCACAAGCTGGCGATCGAGGACGCCCTGGAGGCCCACCAGCGCCCCAAGCTGGAGCGGTACGGCGAGACCCTGTTCGTCGTCCTGCGCGCGGCCCGCTACCTGGACGCCCCGGAGGAGGTCGAGTTCGGCGAGCTGCACCTGTTCGTCGGCCCGGACTTCGTCATCACCGTCCGCCACGGCGCCGCCCCCGACCTGTCCGCCGTCCGTACCCGGATGGAGTCCACCCCGGAACTGCTGGCCCTGGGCCCCGAGGCCGTCCTGTACGCGATCCTGGACGCCGTGGTCGACGGCTACGCCCCGGTCGTGGAGGGCGTACAGATCGACCTGGACGAGATCGAGACCGAGGTCTTCCGTGGCGACCCCGAGGTCTCCCGCCGCATCTACGAACTCTCCCGCGAGATGGTGGAGTTCCAGCGCGCCGCCAGCCCCCTGGTCGGCATGCTCCAGGCCCTGATGGCCGGCTTCGACAAGTACCGCACGGACGAGGAACTCCAGCGCTACCTGCGCGACGTCGCCGACCACGTCACCCACACCAGCGAGCGCGTGGACGGCTTCCGCTCCGCCCTCACCGACATCCTGGCCGTCAACGCCACCCTCGTCACCCAACAACAGAACGCCGAGATGCGCGCGCTGGCCGAAGCCGGCTTCGAACAGAACGAGGAGATCAAGAAGATCTCCTCGTGGGCGGCGATCCTGTTCGCCCCCACCCTCGTCGGCACGATCTACGGCATGAACTTCGACGAGATGCCGGAACTCCACTGGGGGCTCGGCTACCCGTTCGCCATCGTGCTGATGGCCGTGGTCTGCGTCAGCCTGTACTTCATCTTCAAACGGCGCGACTGGCTGTAGCGGGGAGTCGCGACACGTGACCGTTTTCGCCAACGCGAAGGACTCGGAGAGCTCTGCCGAACCCCTGGGGAGAATCTGGGGAGAATGAGCGGCGCTGGAGAGCGGGACGCCGTCCGCATCCCTGCCATTCCGCGAGCCGCGGCCAGCTTCCACCCGGCCGCTGCGACGGCCCGGCGGCGGTCGCACCGTCAGGCGACGCACACGTTCAGGCTGACGACCGGGGTCCAGTCGGCGGTCGCGTCCTGGTAGGGCGCGCGAGGGGTGGTGTACGGGCTGCCGGTGGTGTTCATCCGTACCCGGGTCCTGGAGCCGGTCAGGTTGTTGTACCACCAGCCGCTGCCGTTCCAGTTCGACGGCAACGGCGTGAAACCACACTCCCAGGCCAGTCCGTGTCCGGCCTGATCGCTGTACCCGCAGAACTGACCGCGAGGGCAGGACGGGGCTAACTCTTCCGGCGAGTCCACATCCAGCAGCAGGGTCACCCCGTTGCCGAGCGCGACGTGTGTCACTTCGTTGGCGGCCCCGGAGGGACGCTCGGCCGCCGAGGCCATCACGGTGGACGACAGCACCAGAGCGGCCACCGTGCCCGTAGTGGCGAGAAGTGTCCGTAACGTACGCATATCCACGGCTCCCTGGTGAGGAAGAAACCGCGCACCGGCAAGCCTGTCCGGACTCCTGCGGTTCGGCAGCGCGGCAAGGCCGCCTCAGCCTCCGCCTGCGGATCCCGGACAACAAGCCGCCTTATCGGACAGCGCGCGGTGCCGCGCGCCCGGTGAACGCCACCCCGGTCACCGTCCCCTCCCAGGTACCCGGCGAGGACGGGGCGGGCCCGTCCACGTTCGGCGAGAAGCTGCGGCCCAAGCTCTCCGGGTGGGCCCAGAAGGTCATCTACGACCGGCGTCGTTGGCGCTTGGCGATGGCCAACCCCACGGGGAGACACGGTGGGGTCCTCGCCGCCGCCATGACCTTCGAACACAACGAGGAGAAGATCACCTTCGGCCATCCCCTCGACTCCCTGGGCCGCACCCCGGCCCAGCCACGCGCCGGGTGAGCGGGCGGCTTCGCCAGCGTGGGCCCACAGCGGGGGCGCCCCAGCACGTCGCTCAGTCGCCGTCAGGTGCGTGTGTGGGTGCCGACCTCGTCGGTGAGCTTGTGGCGGATCTCAGGCGCCGGCGGGGCCGGCCATAGGCACAGGAGGTGCTGTTCCGGTACCGGGTCTCCCTCCTCGGCCCACACATCCCCTCTCTGCGCCGCGGCGTCACGGCCACGCGCATGCACGCGTGCCCGCCACCAGAGGGACTGGTGGTCGGCCGGCAGGGGCAGTTCCTCGACGGAGTCGGCGGTGACGTCGCCGAGGCTGAGCTCCCCGTCGGGTACGTGCAGGCTGACCTCGACGATCTCGTCCCAGCCTGCTCCTCGTAGCGGGGGTTCCTCGCGTGCGATGTGGATGGTGAGGTCCACGTTGCCCCAGGATGTGCCGGTCATGACGCTGGCGTAGGTGCTGGCATCGTTGAGCGCGACCAGTCCGTTACCGCTGGTGAGCATTTCCTCCGTCAGTTCAAGAGGCTCGGAGTCCGGTGTGAACAGCACGTACTGGGAGTGCGAGACGCTGACTCGCAGGTCCCTCTGGTCGGACATCGGTCTCCCTACAAAGATGTGGCGCCGCGGCCCCCGCCCCGTGTGGAGCGGAGACCGCGGCGCGGTGGAAGTGGTGTTCAGATCAAACGGAGACCCAGAAGGCGTCGCGCTCCAGCACGCGCTGCTTGAGGTTGAAAGAGGTCAGCATGCCGCCCTGCTGCCGCTGCTCGCCCGCGGGCACCGCTGCGATCCCGCGGCTCGCCTTCGGGAGCTTGGTGCCGCCCTCATGAGAGCGAGCGAACGGGTACTCGTCGGACTGCTTGCCCTTGCCCGGCTTCATCTTGCCGCACACCGCGCGCCGGTTGGCCTCCGCCTTCTTCTTGTCGGTCAGCCGGTGCAGCGGGCGCCCCGCCCCGTACCGCCCGTAGTGCCCTCCCCTGCCCCGTACGGCTCGATGCGTACCGTACGGAACGGCCGTGCTGACGGTCGGCAACGCCAGCCCGGAAACCGCTCTCGAGGAGCCGGCGGCGGCACCAGCTCCTGCTCGACGCCGACGGCACCGAGCCGATGGGATTCAGTCGCAGGCCTGTTGCGTAGCGGAAACCGGTGCCATGTCGCCACCAGCGGTGATCCGCGTTTCCGAGGTCGCCGCTCGGGCTCGCCCAGGTCGTCCGGGCGTTGGCCGTGCCGTCCTTTTCGGCCTTCCCACGGGAGGGCCGACGCCTGTCCGCGCCGGGGAGAGCTGAGCAATGCGCATACCGGCGACCGGGACGGCTGGCGGCGTCGCCCCCGACGGCGGCGGCTAGGTCTTTCGCATTCCGTCTCGACTCTGCATGCCGCCCATGAGGCTGAACGACTGACGGTAAATCACCAGCTCCTACGCCCGCAGGGCCCTCTTCCGCTGCGAGCGCGAGGGCTGTTGTGCTGGCGAAGGGGCTGGCTTTGGGCGATACCCGGCAGATCCAGGCGGCCGTTCTGGCGCATCCCGAGTCCGATGATCCGGTGCTCCGCCCCACGGACGCCGATGAGCTCGATGAGTTCCGCGCGGAGTACTGTGGGATGTCGTTTTGGTGCGGAGTTCCGCTGGGCGGCTGCGGCGGGCGGCTTCTGACCAGGCGAAGCAATGTCCGCGTCAGCCATTTCGCTCACTTCCCCGACCCCGACGGGCTGCTGCCCGGGTGCGGTCGCCGTTTCCGAGGCGTCGCGAGCGCGGACCACCTGTACGTGCGAGCGGCCACCCAGGCGTGGCTGCGCGGTCAGGGCCACACGCCGCACTACCGCTACGTCGACCACGACAAGACGCCGCTCGGGTCCCTGGTGAAGATCGAAGTGGGCGGGCGCACACTGCTCGTGCCCATGGACCGCGCCATGCCCCCGGACGGGGACGCCGAGGAGGCCGGCGACATCATCCTGGGCCCGGCGTTCCCATCGACCGCCACACCCTGGCGCGTCGGGGCTACGTCAACCGTGTTCGGTTCGTCAGCGAGGGCGACAGGCGGGTCATGATGCTCGGCACGAGCTCCCGCACGTGGGCACCGACTGGGACTTCGGTCTGACGGACTGCACCGTGGATAAGCACGGACGGCTCAGCACCCCCGTCGTCACCCGAGACAGGGCCGCGCGACGACCGCACGGGTTCGCGCGGCACCAGGGCGCTGGGCGCGATCACGGGCACGCCCCGGTCGGCCAGCCACCGCGTGACCTCCAGCTCGTCCCGCTGGCGGCGCCCGAGGGCGGCCAGATCGTCCGGGCGGGGCAGGACGGTGGGAATCCGGGCCACGACCGGCGCGGGCGCCAGGTGGACGACGACGGAGAAGACGTCGTGGAGCACCGTGGGCTCGGTGACGGTCAGGCCGAGTTCACGCCCGGCCGCGACGGCCGCCCCCGTGGCGGCGGCGGTGCGGTCGGCGCGCTGACGGGGGGGGCAGGCAGGTGGTCATGACTCCCTTGTCCTGGTGGAGGGGTGGTGACCCGGTGGTTCAGGGGTGTGGGCCGAGGCCGGGGCGGGGTCAGCACCGGCGGCCGGCGCGCAGCTCCAGGCGCTCGGCCGCGAAGCGCGCGCGGAAGTCGCGATCGTGCGAGACCGCCACCACCGCCCCGGGGTACGCGGCGAGCGCGGCCTGAAGGTCCTCGACCAGGTCGAGTGCGATGTGGTTGGTCGGCTCGTCGAGTACGAGGAGGTCCGCGGGCCGGGTCACCAGGGTCGCGATCCGCAGTCGCCGCCGCTGACCCACGGACAGTGCGGCGACCGGGACGCGCAGGTCCTGCTCCCGGAACAGGCCCAGGGACAGAAGCTGTTCGGCGTACTCCTCCGGCGGTCCGGGCCGTCCGGCGGCGAAGGCGGCCAGCAGCGGCAACCGCGTGGCACGGGCGGGCAGTTCCTGGGCGAGGTAGCCGATCCGGGCGGGGCGGCGCACCGTGCCCGCGTCCGGCTCCAGGTCGCCCGCCAGGACGCGCAACAGCGTCGTCTTGCCCGCGCCGTTCTCCCCCGTGACCAGCAGGCGCTGTCCGGACTCGATCGTGAGGAGCCCGTCCAGTCGCAGCCGCTCCCCCACCCGTACGTCGTCGAGTTCGGCCAGGGTGCCCTCCGTCGGGCCGCCGCCCGCCGACGGCAGCGCGGTGGTGAAGCGCAGCGGTACCGGCGGCTGTGTCACCGGGTGGCGCCGCAGCCAGTCCAGCCGCTCGCGCGCCGAGCGCACCTGTCCGCCGAGCTTGGCGGCGCTGGAGCGGCGGTGCTTGCCGAAGCCCTGCTTCGGGTCGCGGCCGGTGGTGGCCAGCCTCCGGCCCGCGGCCTCCAGCAGTTCCTCCGTACGGGCCACCTCCTCGACCCAGTCCGCGTACCGCTGCTCCGCCCCGCGCCGGGCGGCGGCCCGCGCGGCGCGGTAGCCGGCCCAGCCGTCGCCGTACCGGCGCACGGTGCGCTCGTCCCGGTCGACCTCGAGGATCGTGGTGGCGACGCGCTCCAGGAAGCCACGGTCGTGGGTGACCGCGACGACGGTGCCCCGGTGCGCGCGCAGGTGTCCGTCCAGCCAGCGCACGGCCGTCGCGTCGAGGTGGTTGGTCGGTTCGTCCAACAGCAGCAGCTCGGGGGCGGCGGCCAGGACGCAGGCGAGCGCGAGACGCGCCCGCTCGCCGCCGGACAGTGAGCCGAGCGGGCGCTCGCGGGTGATCCGGCCCAACCCGAGTCCGTGCAGGGCGGCGTCCACGCGGGCGTCCGCCGCGTATCCACCGCGCTCCTCGTACGCGATCAACAGCGCGCCGTACGCGCAGAGTTCCTCGCCCGACGCGTCGGCGAGGGACTCCTCTGCCGCGCGGAGCCTTCGCTCCATGTCGCGCAGTTCGCTCAGCGCGAGGTCGACGGCGTCCCGCACGGTGCGGTCCGCGTCGAGGTCGAGGGTCTGGGCGAGGTGGCCGGTCCCGCCGGGAAAGCGGACGGTGACCTCGCCGGTGTCCGGCGTCTCGGCCGCGGCGAGCAGCCGCAGCACGGTGGACTTGCCGGAACCGTTCTCGCCGATGACGGCGACCTTCTCACCCGGCCGGACGGTGAAGGAGACCTGGTCGAGAACGGTCCGGGTGCCGTACGACTTGGTGACGGACCTGACGGACAGCTGCGCCACGGCAGAGGCGGTGGGCAGGGAGACAGGGGCGCGCTCGCGCATAGGACTTTCCCTGGGCATACGAAGGGTCTACGGGCAGCAGAAACGGCGACAGGGGCCGTGCCCGGACTCAGACGAAGAAAAGGAAAGCCATGGCCTCACCATAACCAGAGGTCGCCGCGCGCCTCAATCCACTTCGCGCCGCGAGACGCGCGTCCCACGCCCCCGCCATGCCGCCACCCCGCTGGCCAGCGGGGTGTGGTGGGGCTTTCGGTGGGGGCGGGCGTGTTCCGGGGGGCTCAGGTTCGGGGTGGGGCGGTGGGGGGAGGGGTGGTGCCCCAGTCGAGGCGGAGGACGGCCACGTCGTCGGAGTGGCGGCCGGCGTTCAGGTCGTGGGTCTGCTTGATGAGGAGGTCGACGTGGACGGCGGGGGGCGCGGGGGGCAGGTTCTCGATGAGGGCCAGCAGTCCTTCGACGCCGAGGCGCTCGCGGCCCGGACCGTTGTGGCCTTCGGTGAGGCCGTCGGTGTACAGGGTGAGGGCGCCGGCGGGCGGGAGGGGGACGGTCGTGGCGGGCCAGCCGTCGAGTTCGGGGACGATGCCCAGGGCGACGCCGTGTGCGGCGGCCAGTTCCCAGGTTCCCTCGGCCGTGGCCAGCAGGGGTTGGTGGTGGCCGGCGAGGTGGAGGGTGGCGGTGGCCGCCCGCTGGTCCAGGGTGAGCAGGGTGCACGTGGCGAACAGGTGGTGACTGCCGCGTTCGGCGATCAGGATGCGCTGCATGAGGCGCAACAGGTCGTCACCCCGGTGGCCGCCCAGCACCAGGGAGCGCCAGGCGATGCGCAGGCACACCCCGAGCGCGGCGGCGTCGGGGCCGTGCCCGCTCACGTCGCCGACGACCGCGTGCAGCAGGCCGTCGTCCCCCTCCACCACGTCGAGGAAGTCGCCGCCCAGCAGGGTCATCTCGGCGCCGGGCAGGTAGCGCGAGGTGACGTGGACCGTGGAGGTGCCCAGCAGCGGCTGGGGCAGCAGACCGCGTTCCAGGCGGGCGTTCTCCTCCGCCCGCAGCCGCGCCGCCTGCGCCTCGGCGCTCGCGCGTTCGGTCTGGCTCCGGTAGACGGCGTACCGCACCGTCCGGTGCAGCAGGTCCGCCTCGACCTTGCCCTTGACGAGGTAGTCCTGAGCGCCGGCGGCCATGGCCTCGGTGCCCGCCTGGGCCTCGGACAGCCCGGTCAGGACGATGACGGCGGTGTGCGGGGCCAGGGCGCGTATCGCGGTGACCGCGTCGGTGCCCGAGGCGTCGGGCAGGTGCAGGTCGAGGAGGATGCAGTCGATCCGGCTGTCGGCCAGTTCGGTGCGGGCCGCGGCCAGCGTGGTCCGTGTGGTCAGCTCGAACCTCAGCCCCGTGTCGGCGAGGAGTTCCTCCACCAGCAGGGCGTCGCCTTCGTCGTCCTCGATCAGCAGGACGCGGTAGAGCGGCTGGTCGGCGGGCGTCCCGTGGACGGCGGTCACCGTCGTGGTCATCGTGTGCGCTCCTCGTCGGAGCGGAGGGTGTCCGTGGTGAGCGGCGCGTCGGCGGCCGGCGGCGGCTCGGGGGCCAGGGTGAAGGTGATCCGCGCGCCGTCGTCGTACGCGGGGTCCACGGCGATGGTGCCACCGTGGAACTCGACGATCTTCTTGCACATGGCGAGGCCGATGCCGCTTCCCGAGTAGGCGTCCTTGGTGTGCAACCGCTGGAAGATCACGAAGACCTTCTCGGCGTACTCGGGCTCGATGCCGATGCCGTTGTCGCTGACGGTGAACCGCCACAGTCCGTCTTCCCGCTCCGCGGTGACGTGGACGCGCGACGCCTGGCCGGGGCGGCGGAACTTGACGGCGTTGCCGATCAGGTTCTGCCAGAGCATGCCCATCTGGGTGGGGTCGGCGACCAGGGTGGGCAACGGCTCGTGGGTGATGGTGGCTTCGGCTTCCTCGATGCCGACACTCAGCGTCGACAGGGTGCGCTCCAGCACCTGTTCCAGGTCGACGCCCTGGTGGGTGTTGTGCAGCCGCCCGACCCGGGAGAAGTCGAGCAGGTCGTTGATGAGGACCTGCATGCGGTTGGCCCCGTCGACCGCGAAGTCGATGTACTGGTCGGCCCGGGAGTCGAGTTGCCCCCCGTAGCGCCGCTGGAGGAGCTGGGTGAAGCTGGAGACCTTGCGCAGCGGTTCCTGGAGGTCGTGGGAGGCCACGTACGCGAACTGCTCCAGTTCGGCGTTGGAGCGCTGGAGGTCCGCGGCCTGGGTGTCCAGGCGTGCGCGCGCCTCCTCGCTGAAGGCCAGCTCCCGCACCAGCCGCTGCCGCATGGAGTCGATCTCCGCGCTGAGACGTCGCAGGTCGGCGGGGCCGGAGGGGTCGATGGGGTGGTCGAAGTCGCCGCCGGCGACCGTACGGGCGTCCGCGCCGAGGCGGTCCAGCGGCCTGGTGATGCCGCGCCGCAGCCCCTCGAAGACGAGGACGGCGAGGGTGAGAATAACCACGCCGATCGCACCGAAGATCCAGTTCCGGACGGCCATCGTGGTCATCAGGTCGTCCCTGGCCTGGGCCTGGTCCGCGCGCAGCCGCCGCTGCTGCTCGCCCAGCGCGGCACGGACCTCGTCGAAGGTGGCCTTGCCGGCAGCCGACCGCTCGGCCGCCAGCCTCGGGGCCGCGCTCGGCGGCGCGTCGGCGACCGGCCGGGCGAACTGCTCCTGCCAGCGGGTCACGGCGTCCCGCACGGTGTCCAGGCCGGCCAGTCCGTCGGGATCGTCCGCCAGGAGCCGCGCCAGCCGGTCCAGGCCCGTCCGCTGGTCGGCGAGGCCCTGCCGGTAGGGCGCGGTGAACTCCGGCGAGCCGGTGATCCCGTAGCCACGGACTCCGGTCTCCTGGTTGAGCACGGCCGACTCCAGGCGGATCGCGGTGGTCAGCGCGGGCGAGCGGACGTCCACGAGGTCCTCGCTGATGGTCGCCGTCCGCGTCAGGACCCACGCGCCCGTCACGCCGAGCACCGCCAGGACGGCCAGGGAGGCGGACACCCCCACGCGAAGCCACCGGCGGGTCGTCCACGTGGACAGCCCGCGTGGGCGCGGCGGTCTCTCCTCGCCGGTCATCTCGTGCGCTCCTCGTCTCGCTGGTCAGCCGCCCCGTGTGTCGGTGAGTGCGGCCAGCACACTGTAGGGGGCGACAACCGTTGTTGTCGCGGGCCTCCTCGGGGGCCTAGGGTGCCAGGCATGCCAGGCAAGAACTTCGACCTGCGGACCTCTTCGCACGAGACAGCCGCCATCGCGGACACGGCGGTGGACGACCTTGCACGGTGCCTGACCCAGCGGCTACTGGAGAGATCCTCGCCACGCTGGACGTCAGGCGGGCTACCGGAGGCCCTGGCCCTGCTCCACGTCCTCGACCACCTCCAGCAGGCGACCGAACGGCTCCAGCGCGAGGCGGCCACGGCCGCGGCCCGCGCCGGAGCCGGCTACCCGCAGCTCGGCTCCGCCTGCGGGATGACCCGCCAAGGCGCTCGGCGCCGCTGGCCGGGTCTTTTCCACCACTCAGACGAGAAACCCACGGAGCACCCGATGATGGCCACCCCCGCCCGTCCCCTCGATGTCCTGCTCGTCGAGGACGACGTCGCCGACGCCATGCTCATCGAGGAGGCTCTCTCCGGGCGCGGAGCCCGCAACCTGGTGCGGGTCACCGACGGGGTCGCCGCGCTGGAGCACCTGCGTGCCCCGGACACCGCGCGGCCCGACCTGATCGTCCTCGACCTGAACATGCCCCGGATGAACGGTCGGGAGCTGTTGCGCATCCTCAAGTCCGACGAGGACCTGCAGACCATCCCCGTGGTGGTGCTCACCACCTCCACCGCCCCGGACGACGTGACCAGCGCGTACAGCAGCCACGCCAACGCCTATGTGACCAAGCCCGTCAACCTTGAGGAGTTCGAGCGGGCCGTCCAGAGCATCGACGCCTTCTACCTGGACACCGCCGCCCGTCCCCGGCCCTGACCGGCGGGGTGCGGGCCCGTTCGCGGGGCCCGCACCGTCGCGGTGCGCCTCACCGGGTGGCGGTGCGCCTCACCGGGTGGTGGTGTGGGTCACGCGCAGCGGCCCGTGGGGCGGGTGCGCGTGACGATGCCGCTGATACCCGTCGTCGCGTCCTGCCAGACGACCTGGCTGCCGGTCAGGGCCACGGCGGGGGCCTGTTCGCCCCGGTTGCAGGAGACCCGGCCCCGGTAGGTCCTCGGGTCGTCGGGGGCGCCGGCGGCGGCGAACTGGTGGAGCTTGGGGACGGTGTCGTTGCGGATCTCGGCGTCGGGGACGTAGCTGCCCACCGTCACGCTGTCCGCGGAGACGGTCAGGGCGTAGGCGTTCAGGGCGTGGGGCCCGGTCTGTGGGCTGAGGTCGACGATGTCGGAGCCGTCGAGCCGGGCGCGGCGCAGGGCTGTCGCGCCGGTGAGCCGGTCGTCGTCCAGGAGCCAGAAGACGTGGGTGCCGTTGATGTCGGTGGGGCCCAGGCGGGTGCCGGGCGCGGCGCGTTGGATGATCGTGTCCTCGCCGGTGGCGACGTCGCGCAGGTGGGTGGTCCACTCGTACTCGGCGGCGCGTACCCGTCGCTTGTCCTGGTAGGCGATCTTTCCGTGGCTCAGCGACGGGGTGTACGCCTGGTGGGAGGTGCCGCCGCCGACGGTCACCTTGGCCAGCGGGTCGCGCAGGCTCAGATAGGCCACTCCCTGGCGTCCGCCGTGGTTGGAGTAGCCGAAGGTGACGGTGTCGCCGTCGACGTCCATGGCCGAGCTCGCGCCCCGGCCGCGCCACAGCTTCTTCACCGGTCCGCCGGCGATCGGCCTGGCCAGCACCTCGGCGCCGCCGCCGGTGCCGTACGCCTGCCAGACCACGGTGGTGCCGTCGGTGACCGGGTTGACGTGGTAGCGGCCGTCGTTGGGGCTCAGTGGCTTCGGTGACCCCGTGCCGTCGCCGCGCCCGGCCCAGACCGAGTAGGGCTCCGAGCCGTCCTCGTTGGACCTGGACGCCACCCACCAGCCGCCGCCCCCGCCCAGGTTCGTGTCGTAGGTGTTGACGCGGTCCAGGAGGACGTCGGAGTCGATGCCCAGGGCCGACTCCCAGCCGGGGACGATGCCGTGGGCGGTGAAGGCCCGCTGGAGCGCCCGCTGGTCGGCGGCCGGGACGCCCAGGTCCACGGCCGCGGCCAGGATCGCGGTCCGGCCCTCGGTGAAGCCGTCCAGCGGTGTCAGGTACTGGGTCAGCGCCCGGTAGACGATCCGGTCGGTGAGGGCGGCGCCGAGTTCCTCGCGGACGTCCCACAGGGCGCCGCCGAAGATGGTCGAGTTCAGGTGGACGCCGCCGTTGTCGGTGCCGAAGCCGACGCCGAGGTAGGAGCCGGTCGTGGTGCGCCCGTCGTTGAGGTCGCGCAGGGCGCACTCGCGTGGCCCCTTGGTCCGGCACAGCCGCTCGCCCAGCAGGCCCGAGTCGGGGTCCGAGACCGGGATGTCGTACGCGTCGGCCTCGACGGCGTTGCCGAAGTAGTCGGCGATCGCCTCGTTCAGGGCCCCGGACTGGCCGGCGTAGACGAGGTTGGCGGTGTGCTGGATCACGCCGTGCGTCATCTCGTGGCCGACGACGTCCAGAGCGGCGGACAGCGGCCGGAACTCCTGGTCACCGATGCCGTACACCATCTTGTCGCCGTCCCAGAAGGCGTTGACGTAGCCGCCGCTGTAGTCGGCGACACCCACCAGGGAGTCGATGGTCATGCCGTGGCCGTCGAGGCTGTTCCGGCCGTGCTTGTCGTGGAAGTAGTCGTAGACCCTGGCGGCGGCCCAGTGCGCGTCCACGGCGCCCGCGTTGGTGGCCTCGAAGGGGAAGGCCGGGGTCGGCGCGCCGTAGACGGCCAGCTCCGGGGGCCACTGGCCGGACACCTCGGTGGGGGTCTTGCCGCGCGCGTCCCAGGTGGCCAGGGAGCCGTAGTTCTCGGGGATGCGGGTGCGGTCGCGCAGCGCGTACACCTCGCGGTAGGCCTCGTACTCCACTTCCAGCGCGACGCCCTGCCCGTCCAGCTTGACGCCGAAGCCGCGTTCGGTGGCGCGGGCGCGTCGGGGCGCGGGCTGGGGCGCCGGCCGGCCGGTGGCGCGGGGCGCGTCGAACGTCCTGATACCGCTGTACTGGAGGACGGGGTAGCCGGCTCGCGCGTCGACGTAGACCTCGCGCAGGACCGGCCCGCCGTTCGCCGGGTCGGTGCCGCGCACGGTGACCTGCCGGGTCAGGACGCCCGCGCCGTTGGGCAGGACGACCAGGCCGCGCACGGTGCCGGTCAGCGGGGGCGGGTCGGCCTCGTCGGCCACGGGTGCGCGGCTGGCGAAGCGCCGCTCGGCCAGGTCGGCGGCGACGGCGTCCACCGCACGCTCGACGGCGAGTTCCTCGCTGACCTGGGGCGTGGTGTCGGCGCGCACCTCGGTGAAGTACCGGCCCGAGGTGCCGGTGACGACGCGCTCGCCGGCGCGCTGGGCCATGCGGACGAGGTACTGCCCGCCCAGCACGGGGACGCCCCGGTGGCGCTGCTGGAACCGGACGACCTCCTGGTCGCCCGTCGTGCTGGTGTCCAGTGGCACCAGGTCGCGGCGCGGGTGGGCGATGCGGTACCGGTCGCGTGCGCCGTCCAGGTGGGCGCGGGCCGCCTCGGCTGGAGTGGAGGCGGCCGGGGCCGCCTCCCGGATGCCCCGCACCAGGGCCGGGGTGCGGGTGTGCTGGCCGGCGACCACCTCGGCCGGCGGTGGCGGGGCCGGCGCCGCCACGGCGCTGGCGGGCAGCGCGGGGACGACGAGCGCGGCGACGCTCAGCAGCGCCGCCGCACCCGGTATCCCGCCCGCTCGCGCCCGGCGACCAGCACGGCGGCCGACGGATCTGCGGTCGCTGCCTCTTCTCGGGTGACGCGCGGTCATACGACTCCCTCCCTCGCGCCGACGGCCGAACGCCACCGGCAAGGGGCCATCGAAGCGGCGGCGGGCCGCGCCAGCAATGACGCGGGCGCCGACACGGACGACATCCGGCCGGCCGGCCAACGGCCCCGCGCTGAGCGCGAGTTCGTGACGCCGAGGTCCGGGGCGAAGGCGCCTGGGCGCAGGGCGCGCGGGTGGTTCGCGCGGTGCGGGCCGGCATCCTGGGCGGTCGCGTGGACGCCTACCGCGCGGTCCCGGCCGCGCCCGAGGGAGCACTCCCGTGGTCCGTCGGCCGGGACCGGGTGGGCCCGCCGGCCGCCTCGCCCGGCCCCCGGCGGGCGGCCGGCGCGGCCGGCTCGTGGGCCAGCTCCTCGGCTGGTCGGGGCGCCCGGCGTCGGCGGAGGTGGCGGGCTCCCTCGACGACGCCGCTGAGCGCGCACGCGAGTCCCAGGCCGACCCCGAGCGCCGTCAGGGCGCTGTCCCGGAACAGGGCGCCGCCGACGTACCCGATCAGCACCGTGTACGCGCTCCAGCACGTCGCGGCGAGACCGGTGAACAGGGCGTACCGGCGCGGCGGGTAGCCGACCACGCCGGCCGACAGGGTCACCAGGTAGCGGCCGACGGGGACGAAGCGGGACGCCATCAGGGTGTAGCCGCCCCGCGAGGCCAGCTCCCGGGCGATCCAGTCGTGCGTCCGGCGGCGTCTGGTCCCGGCGGCGAGGCGGGCGCGCAGCCGGTCGGCGGTCAGCCGGCCGAGCGCGTACGGGATCAGGTCGCCCAGGAACGCGCCGAGCGCGGTGGCCGCGACGCACGGGAGGAACGCGGTGTCGCCGGCCGCCGCGGAGACGCCCGCGGCGATGACCACCGGTTCGCTCGGCACCAGCGGCAGGAAGGAGTCGAGCAGCGAGACGACGACGAGCACCAGATACAACCACGGCGAGGTGGCCAGCGACGCGGCCAGCTCCATCCAGTCGATCACCGCGGGTCCTCCGGGTGGCGCGCGGGGGCCGGTGACGGCCGCGACTCCCCGGCCGGGCCCCGGTCTGCGGCGCCGGCCCCGGCCGGAGGACGCCCAGCTTGGGCCTGCCCGGGCGGGGTGCGCTCGCGCGCGGCGCGGGCTCCGGCCATCGCCGGGGCCCCGTCGGCGGAGTAGCACAGGTCGAGGTTGGCCGCGGAGCGCTCGGCACGCGGCGTGGCGCGGCGGACCAGGCCCGCCTCGTACGCGGCGAGCGCGTCCGCGTCGCGGGGCCCGTGGGCGGCGACGGTCAGGGCGAGTTCGACGGCGTCCTCCAGCGCCCCGTTGGCTCCCTCGCCGGCGAACGGCGACATGAGGTGCGCCGCGTCGCCGAGCAGTGTGACGCCGGGCACCGGGGCCCAGCTCAGCCCGACCGGGAGCGTCAGCAGGGGGCGGGGCAGGAAGACGTCGTCTCCGTGGCGGAGGAGGTCGGTCAGCTCCGGCGCCCAGTCCGTGAAGCGCCCCAGCAGCAGGCGGCGTATCCGGTCGGGCCGCGCTGTGCGGATGCCCGAGCGGTCGAGCCAGTCCTCGGGGACGCGGAGGCCGACGTAGACACGGAGCGAGCCGTCACCGTTGCGCTGGGCCATCAGGGACTTGCCGTCCTGGAAGGCGAACAGGCTGCCGGGGCCGACCAGTTGGGACAGCGCGGGTCGCCGACGGTCGACGTCGGCCACGCGGGTCTCCACGAAGGTGACGCCGGTGTAGCGGGGCGTGGCGGGGCTGACCAGCGGGCGGACCCTGGACCAGGCGCCGTCGGCCCCCACCAGCAGGTCGCAGGTGCGGACAGCGCCGTTGTCGAAGTGCAGCCGGTGTCGGCCGTCGCCCAGCGGGACGGCGCGGTCCAGGCCGTGCCCCCAGTGGACGGTCCCCGGCGTCAGCGAGTCCAGCAACAGGTCACGCAGGTCGCTCCGGTCGATCTCGGGCTCCGCCGCGTCGGCCGTGGCCCGGGTCTCGTGCCGGTGGACGGTGCCCGCCTTGTCGACCAGCCGGGTGTCCTGGCCCTCGGGCCGGGCGGCGGCCTGGTACCGCGCGCTCAGGCCGGCCTCGCGCAGGGCGCGTTGGCCCGAGTCGACGTGGAGGTCCAGACTGCCGCCCTGGGGGCGGGCGTCGCGGAAGGCGTCGCGCTCGTAGACGGTGGCGACCACGCCCCGGGTCTGGAGCACGCGGGCCAGGGCGAGCCCACCGGGCCCACCCCCGATGACGGCGATACGCGGGGCGGCCCGCACCGCACGGGACAACGACATGACGGGTTCCTCTTCTCTTCCTCGGGTGAGGACGGCTCGGGTAGCTCTCGCATGGGTGGTGATCGCATGGGTGGCTGACGCACGGGTGGCTGACGCACGGGTGGTGGTCGCTGGGTGGCTGACGCACGGGGGGTGTCGCCTGGGTGGTGGTCGTCGGCGCGCGGGGCGGTGGCCGCCTGTTTCGGGCGCGGCTGTGTCGGGCGTGGGCGTGGGGTGGGTGGTCGCTGGCGCGGGTGCCGCCGGGTCGGGCGCGCCCGTGGTGGTCGTTCGCGTCGCGAACGCTCGCGCCGTGACGGCCTCCGCCTGCCGCCGCCTGGCCCCGGCGTGGCCGAGCCCGCACGGGGGGCATGGCACACGCGGCTGGCACACGCGGCGCACGTGGGGAGCGGGCCCGGGGAGACCGGGGGGCGGTGCGTGTACGGGGGCGGCGTATCGCGTACGAGAGGGTGGGGCGTGGCGTCGTGAGGGCTGGGCACGTGGGGGCCGGCCCGGCGCGGGCGGAGGTGGCGCGGTGGGGCCGGCCCGCCCGGCGGTCACGGGATGCGGGGCGGCGGGGCTCGCGGTGGGTGGGGGCGGGGTGCCCGGGGTGGGGCGCGGTCGGATGGGGTGGGGGCTGGGCGGGTCAGTGAGGGGCGGGGAGGGCGGCGACCATGGCCGGGAGGAGTGCGGGCGTGGTGGCCAGGAAGTCGTCGCTGGCCAGCGACCAGGGGCGGCCCCGGGTGTCGGTGACCGTGCCGCCGGCCTCCGCGACCAGCAGCGCGCCCGCCAGCAGGCCCGAACGCACGTCGCTGTACTGCCAGAACGCGTCCGTGCGGCCGGCCGCGACGTGGATCAGCTGGAGCGTGGCGGGCACCGAGACCCGGGCCACCAGCGCGTGCCGCAGCAGGGCGGCGTAGGAGGCGCCGATCCGGTCCAGGGTCTCCTGGTCCTCGCCCGGCATGGCCTGGCCGGTGCCCACGTAGGCGCCGTCCAGTCGGGTCTTGGCCGAGACGCGCAGGCGCGCCCCGTTGAGGTGGGCGCCGCCGCCGCGTACGGCCGTGTACGTGTCGGCGGTCAGCGGCTGGTACACCGCCGCCACCACGGGCCGGTCGTCGCGCACCAGCGTGGCGGTCACGGCCCAGTCCGTCAGGCCGTGGACGTGGTTGATGTTGCCCTCGACCGCGTCGGTGACCCACCACTCGCCGGCGGGCAGGGGCCCGCGCTCCAACTCGTCCTCGACCCACCCCGCCTGGGGCCGCGCGGCGCACAGCGCCTGGCGCAGGAACCGCAGGGACGCCGCGTCGTTGCGGTGCAGCGCGGCGATCACCTCCGGCAGCCCGGCGGGCCGGGCGTGCGGGGTGAAACGGGCGCTGACCTCGGCGCCCGCGGCGCGCACCGCCGCGACCACTTCGGTCAACAGCGCGGAATCCGTGGGCAGTTGGTCGGTACCGTCGTCACGGGCCGGGGCCGGTTGGCCGCTCGGGGACAGGGTCATGGTCGCCTCGATTCTCGTCGTACGCCCGGTGCCGGCGGGCCACTTCGTCGGCGCTCACCACGCTAGAAAGACGCTGGATTGACGTCAAATGCAAGTTCGTGACGCCTAGGATGACTGTCATGCAACTGGATTTGAATCTGCTGACCGCCCTGGACGCGCTCCTGGAGGAGGGCAGCGTGACCGGGGCCGCCGATCGACTCCAGCTCACCGCGCCGGCGGTGAGCCGTGCGCTGGGGCGCCTCCGTCGTGTGACGGGTGATCAGATTCTGGTGAGGACCGGCCGCACGATGACGCTCACCCCCCGGGCCCTGGCGATGCGCGCGGAGGTCCATCGGCTCGTCCAGCAGGCGCACGCGGTCCTCGCGCCCGATCCGGAGCTGGAACTGGGCACGCTGGAGCGGACGTTCACCCTGCAGGCGCACGACGCGATCACGCACGTCATCGGGCCGGGTCTGCTCGCCGCGGTCCGGGAACAGGCACCCGGTGTGCGTCTGCGCGTCCTGGCCGAGGCGCCGACGGACACCAGCGAGTTGCGACACGGGCAGGTGGACCTGGCGATCAGCGCGGCCCGGCCGAACCCACCGGACGTGCGTCACGAACGCGCGACCCAGGACCGGCTGGTCGTCGCCGTCGGGCCGCGCTCGCGGGTGGGCGCGACGCTCACTCTCGACCAGTACGTCGCGGCCGACCACGTCACCGTCTCCCGCCGGGGCCGGCTGCGCGACCCCGTGGACGACCTGTTGGCGGCGCGGGGCCTGACGCGTCGGGTCGTCGCGGCCGTCCCCACCAGCACCGCCGCGCTGCGCATCGCCCAGCACGGGGACGTCCTGGTCGCGGTGCCCGCGCACATCGCCAGCCCGCTGGCCGACGGCCTCGGGCTGCGCCTGCTCCCGCTGCCCTTCGACACGGAACCGGTTCCGGTGTACGTCGCCTGGCACCAGCGCTACGACGACGACCGCGCCCACGCGTGGCTGCGCGGCCTGGTGCGGGCGGCGCTGCGGGAGGCGACGGGTTCCGACGGCCCCCCGGCGACCGGCCCCGAGTAGCCCCGGCTGGCGCCTGTTCGCGTTCGTGTCGGCGCGTTCGGCGAGGGACGGTAGATGGCAGGAAGGGGTTTCCGCGCCGTGCGGGAGCGCGGCGCCCCCGTGTCTGCGCCCGCCGGGCGCGTACACGACGGTTCTTCCTGGTCACCGGCGTGATCGAGGCGACCGCTACCGCGGCGCGCGAGCCTTGTCGGCCTGCGGGCCTGGCTCCGACGGCCGCCGCGCGCCCGTCCGTGGGGGCCGGGAAGGGCCGGCCGGGCGGGAGTTCGCGGCCGGCCTTCGGCGGGTCACCCGCGTGCGGCCGTGGCGTCCTTGTCTCGCCCCACCCGATGCAGCAGCATGCTCGGATGCGCGCTTCCCTCAACATCCCGAACTTCGGAGACTTCGCCGACGTCCGCACGGTGGCCCGGGTCGCCGGGGCGGCGGAGGAGGCCGGCTGGGACGGCCTGTTCGTCTGGGATCACGTGGTGCACGAGAAGGCCCGGCGCCGCGCCTTCGCCGACCCCTGGATGCTGCTGACCGCCGCCGCGCTGGCCACCTCGCGGATCAGGCTGGGCACCATGGTCACCCCGGTGGCCCGCCGTCGCCCGCAACAACTGGCCCGTCAGGTGGCCACCCTGGACGTGCTCAGCGGCGGCCGGGTGACCCTGGGCGTGGGCCTGGGCGGGCCGATCGAGGACGAGTACGGCAGCTTCGGCGAACCCACCGACCCCCGGGTGCTGGCCGAACGCCTGGACGAGGGTCTGGAGCTGGTGGCCCGCTACTGGTCGGGCGAGGAGGTCACCCACCACGGCCGGCACTTCACCGCCGAGGAGGTGGCCCTGCTGCCCGCGCCGGTGCAGCGGCCCCGGGTGCCGGTCTGGGTGGCCGGCTACTGGCCACGCCGCGCGCCGATGCGCCGGGCCGCCCGCTGGGACGGGGCCGTGCCGCTGTTCGCCTCGGCCGACCACGGGCGGGCCCCGGCCGTCGAGGAGGTCCGCGACCTGGTCGCGTACGTGAGCGCGGAGCGCGGCGAGCGCCGGGCGGAGCCCTTCGAGTTCGTCGTGGGCGGCATCAGCCCGGGCGATCCGGCGCGCGCCCGCGACGTGCTCGCCCCGCTGCGGGACGCGGGCGCCACCTGGTGGGACGAGCGGCACCTGATCGACGGCGAGGTGGACCGGGTCGCCCCGGTGATGCGCCGTATCGAGCAGGGCCCGCCACGGCTCTAGCCCCCGACCCACCCCGCTCCCTCGTCCGACGCGCGGGCCGGCCGGCGCCCGGCGGACGTTTCACCGCAGGCCGACCGCCGTTCACACGCCGCTGGTGAGATGCCTGGCGCGTGACGCGCCCGCGTCACCTCGGTCCTGGGAGGCGCGGATGAACCTGCTGGTCAATGGCGATGCGGAGGCGGGGCCCGGCGGCACCGCCGAACCGGTGACGACGGTGAGCGGCTGGCGGATCACCCAGGGGGCGCCGGCCCTGGTCGGCTACGCCGTCGGCGGCGGCTACCCCACGCCCGCCGACCCCGGCCCGGCCGCGCGCGGCAGCCGGTTCTTCTCGGGCGGCGACTCGCCCCGTACGGCGCTGACCCAGGACGTGCGGCTGCCCGCCACGGGGCGCACCGGGCGGCGCGCGGTGGACCGGGGCGCCGTGCGCTTCTCCGTCACCGCCTGGCTCGGCGGCTACGCCACCCAGGAGGACGGGGCGCGCCTGTCCGTCGAGTTCCGCGACACCCACGGCACGCCGCTGGCCCTGGCCGTGCTCGGCCCCGTGTCGGCCGCCGAACGCGGTGGCCGTACGGGCCTGGTGGAGCGCGCGAGCACCGGCACCGTGCCGCCCGGCGCGCGCACCGCCCGCGCCCTGCTGGTCTTCACCCGCGCCGGCGGCGGCACCTCCAACGACGGTTACGCCGACGCCCTGTCCCTGACCCTCACCCACCGCCACGGAGGCCGGGCGTGAACCTCAACCGCCGTGACCTGCTCAAGGCGGCGGCCGCCGCCGGTGCCCTCAACGTGGTCTGGCCGCTGAGCGCGGGCCTGTCCCCCGCGCAGGCCCGCGAGGCCGCCGAGGCGCTGGGCGCCGACTACGACCCGGCCCCCTTCACCCTCGGCGTCGCCTCCGGCGACCCGATGCCCGACAGCGTCGTGCTGTGGACCCGGCTGGCGCCCGAGCCGCTGGCCGCCGAACAGAGACTGCCCGAGATCGTCGAGGTCGAGTGGGTGGTGGCCACCGACGCCCGACTGCGCCGGGTGGTGGCGCGCGGTTCGGTCGCCGCGTCGGCCACCCTGGCCCACAGCGTGCACGTGCCCGTGCGCGGCCTGCGCCCCGGGCGGCACTACTGGTACGGCTTCCGCGCGCTGGGCCGGCGCAGCCGGGTGGGCCGCACCAGGACCGCGCCGGTCGGCCGCGTCTCCTCGGTACGCTTCGCCGCCGCCAACTGCCAGGCGTTCCACGACGGGTTCTACGCCGCCCACCGGGCCATCGCCCGGGAGAACGTCGACTTCGTCATGCACCTGGGTGACTACATCTACGAACACGGCCCGGTCGGCGGCGACCACGTGCGCGACCACAACGCGCCCGAGGTCCTGACCCTGGCCGACTACCGGGTGCGGCACGCGCTCTACAAGGGCGACGCGTCGCTGCGCGCGGCGCACGCCGCCCACCCGTGGTTCCTGACCTGGGACGACCACGAGGTGGCCAACGACTACAGCGGTACCGGGGGCGGGGCGCCGTTCATGGCGCGGCGGGCCGCCGCGTACCAGGCGTGGTATGAGCACATGCCGCACCGCGACGCGGGAGGCTCGGCGCTGCCCGATCCGGAGATCCACCGGGTGCGGCGCTGGGGCGACCTCCTGGAGCTGACCATCCTGGACCTGCGCTCCTACCGCTCCGCGCAGAACCTGACGGACGGCACGATCCTGGGCGAGGCGCAGAAGCGGTGGCTCACGCGCGGCGTGGACCGGGCGGGCGAGGGCTGGCACTGCTGGGCCAACTCGATCATGCTCAGCCAGCTCCGTGGCCGGCCCGGCGGCGGGTACATGTTCACCGACCAGTGGGACGGCTTCCTCGCCGAGCGCCAGGAGGTGCTGACCCACGTCCAGCGGTCGGGCCTGGAGGACCTGGTGGTGATCACCGGCGACTGGCACTCGGCGTTCGTGGACGACGTACGACCCGACTACGACGACCCGTCCTCGCCCGTCATCGGCACCGAGTTCACGGCGCACTCGATCACCTCCGGCGCCTACAGCGCGGACTGGAACAAGGCCAACGGACCGCTCATGGGCGCCGCCAACCCGCACCTCCAGTACTTCGAGGGCAACCGCTACGGCTACGACGTGTACGAGGTCACGCCCGAGCGGTGGAGCACCCACATGCGCGTCATCGGCGACCGCCGCGACCCGGCGTCCCCGGTATCCACGCTCACCACCTTCCACGTGGACCGGGGCAGGGCGGGCGCGTACGAGGACCGGCGTACCCAGGGCTCGCCGGCGCAGTACCGGCGCGCCACCGGCCGCTGACGAGCGGGCACCACGCGGGGCGGGTCGTGGCGCCGCCCGTCGCGCGCCGCGTGGTGCCGCCGCGCACGAGGGCGGGTACCCGGGGACTCAGCCCGCGAGGCCGGGCCATCCGCCGGGGGGTGGCGGGTCGTGGTGGATGGGGGTGTGGGCGCCAGTCAGCGGGGTGCCGGTGCCGCCCCGGCGGTGGGCCACGATCTCGGCCGCGATGGACAGCGCCGTCTCCTCGGGCGTGCGGGCGCCGAGGTCGAGCCCGATGGGCGAGCGCAGGCGGGCCAGCTCACGCTCGGTCAGGCCCGCCTCGCGAAGCCGGCGCAGACGGTCCAGGTGGGTACGGCGCGAGCCCATGGCCCCGACGTAGCCGACCGGCAGCCGCAACGCCCGCTCCAGCAGCGGCACGTCGAACTTGGCGTCGTGCGTGAGCACGCACAGCACGGTGCGGCCGTCGAGGCCGCCGCCCGCGCCGCCGGCCACGGTCTCCTCCGCCGGGCCGGGCGCGCCCCGGGCGACCTGCTCGTCCAGGTAGTGGTGCGGCCAGCGGGCCACCACCTCGTCGGCCTGCGGGAAGCGGCGGGCGGTGGCGAAGACGGGGCGGGCGTCGCAGACGCTGACGTGGTAGCCGAGCAGTTTGCCGACCCGGACCAGGGCGCTGGCGAAGTCCACGGCACCGAAGATGATCATGCGGGGGGCCGGGACACTGGACTCGACCAGTACGGTGACGGGTTCGCCGCAGCGGGCGCCGGCCGCGCCGATGGTGTGGGTGGCGGTGCGCCCCGCGTCGAGGAGGGCGACGGCCTCGGCCACGGCGGTGCGGTCGAGGGCGGGGTGGCCGCCGAGCGAGCCGGTGTACCCGCCGTCGGGGCGCGCCAGCAGGGCGCGGCCGATCAGCGCGGGCGGGCCCGCGACGACCCGCACCAGCGCCGCCGCCCGGCCCCGTGCCGCCGCACTCAGGGCCGCCGCCAGCGTCGCGGACGTCGGGTCGGCCGCGCGTTCGCCCCGCCCTGCGGGGGCGGGGTCCTTTGGGGCACCCGGCACCGCGCGGGCGGCGGGTGGCTGCCCGGCGGCGGCCGGCGGCGCCGAGTCAAGAGCGCCGGCCCGGACCGGGGTGACCAGGACGTCGATGGCGCCGCCGCAGCTCAGGCCCACCGCGAACGCGTCCTGCTCGCTGTAGCCGAAGCGCTCGACGGCGCCGCGCCCGCTGTCCAGGGCCCGCTGGCACAACTCGTACACCGCGCCCTCCACGCAGCCGCCGGAGACCGAGCCGATCGCCTCGCCGTCGGCGGCCACGGCCAGCGCGGCCCCCGGCTCGCGGGGCGCGCTGCCGCTCACGGACACCACCGTGGCCACGGCGAAGTCCCGCCCCCGCGCGTACCAGCGGGCGAGTTCGTCGGCGATGTCCAGCATGGGCTGTCCTCCTCGGCGTGACGTACGGGCCCGGTGTGACGTACGGGCTCGGCGCGCGGCTGGGCGGCACCGGGCCGGTCCGCGACGGGGCGGGGGACGCGGCGGACCCCGCCGGGGTGGCCGGGGGCCGCGGGCGGGGCGGGATGCGCGCCACCGGCCCGTGCGGTGTCGCGGCACCCCACGGGGTCGGGTACCCGTACGCGCCCGGGGCTCGCGCGCCCACTCGGGGCCGCCCCGTGGGGGCCGCGCCCCGCGCGCCGTCGGGGCGCCCCGTGGGTTCGGGTCGCGTGTCCTCGGGGCGCCTCCCGGGTCGGGCCAGTTCGCGTACCGGACGTGAACAGCCGCCTGCATGTGGACCTGTCCATCCAGGCTACGGTCCCCCCGGCCCGCGGACTCCGCACGACGAGGAAGCCGCGACCCCGGCGTGACCACCGGCTCCGGGCCGCCCTACCCGGTGAGGGGTTCCGCTCCGAGGCGAGTCGCGGTCCTGGTGTGGCGGGTCCGGGCGAGAGCGTCGTCCAGGGCCAGGCGTGAAGGAGTGTCCGGCTGGGACTGGCGGAAGAAGCCGCCGCCGGGGTGGCGGTGCGGGTCAGGTGTCGGTGAGGTGTTCCGGGCGGATCGGGACCCGGCGCAGGGGGCGGCCGGTGGCCGCGCGGACGGCCGCGACGACGGCCGGCGTGGCCGAGAGGGTGGACGCCTCGCCGACGCCGCGCAGCCCGTACGGGGCGTTCGGGTCGGCCAGTTCGAGCAGGTCGACGGGGAGGCTCGGGGTGTCGGCGAGGGTGGGGATCAGGTAGTCGGTGAAGGACGGGTTGCGCACCTTCCCGTTCGCGACCAGGACCTCCTCCATCACCGCGAGCCCGAGTCCCTGCACGGTGCCGCCGTGGATCTGGCCGGTGACCGACAGCGGGTTCAGCGCCTTGCCGACATCCTGTGCGCAGGCCAGCTCCACGACCTTGACCAGGCCGAGTTCGGTGTCCACCTCGACCACGGCGCGGTGGGCGGCGAACGCGTACTGCACGTGCCCGAAGCCCTGGCCGGTGTGCGGGTCCAGCCGCTGGGTCGGGCGGTGTCGCCACCGCCGCTCCACGTCGATGACCTCGTCCCCGACGACGTCCGCCAGGTCGGCCAGCACCTCACCGTCGGCGGTGACGACCTCGCCGTCCACCAGCAGCGGCTCGCCCGAGGCCCAGCCCGGGTGCCGGTCGGCGAACCGGGCCCGCCCCAGCTCCAGCACCCGTTGCCGCACGGCCTGGCAGGCGTGCCGGACAGCGCCGCCGGTGACGTAGGTCTGCCGGGAGGCGGAGGTGGAGCCGGCGGAGCCGACGCGGGTGTCGGCGGGGTGGATGGTCACCTGGGCCACGCCCAGTTCGGTACGGGCGATCTGCGCGTGCACCGTGACGCCGCCCTGCCCGACCTCGGCCATCGCGGTGTGGACTGCCGCGACCGGCCGACCGGCCACCACCTGGAGCCGCACCCGGGCGGTGGAGTAGTCGTCGAAGCCCTCGGAGAAGCCGACGTTCTTGATGCCGACGGCGTAGCCGACACCGCGTACCACCCCCTCGCCGTGCGTGGAGTTGGCCGGCCCGCCCGGCAGCGCCCGTACGTCGAGCGCCGCGCCCTCCTCGTCGCCGGCGACCCACGGTCGCTCGGGCGGCATCGGCCGCTCCCGCACCCGGCGCAGCAGTTCGGCCACCGGCGCCGGGGAGTCCACCACCTGGCCGGTGGGCAGCGCGGTGCCCTGGGCCATGGCGTTGCGGCGGCGCAACTCCACCGGGTGCAGGCCGAGTGCGGCGGCCAGGCGGTCCATCTGGGTCTCGTAGGCGAAGCACGCCTGGACCGCGCCGAAGCCGCGCATCGCGCCGCAGGGCGGGTTGTTCGTGTAGAGCGCGAGCGCCTCGATCTCGACGTTGTCGATGGCGTACGGGCCCGCGCCGAGCGAGGCCGCGTTGCCGACGACAGAGGGAGAGGCCGACATGTAGGCCCCGCCGTCCAGGACGATGCGGCAGGTCAGGTACTGGATCGTGCCGTCGCGGGTGGCCCCGTGCTCGTACCGCAGACGGGCCGGGTGGCGGTGCACGTGGCCGAAGAAGGACTCGAACCGGCTGTAGACGATCTTGACGGGTCTGCCGGTACGCAGCGCCAGCAGGCAGGCGTGGGCCTGCGTCGACAGGTCCTCACGCCCACCGAAGGCGCCGCCGACACCGGAGAGCGTCATCCGCACCCGGTCCTCGGGCAGGCCCAGGACGGGCGCGAGTTGTCGCAGGTCGGAGTGGAGCCACTGGGTGGCCAGGTACAGGTCCACACCACCGTCGTCGGCGGGCACGGCCAGGCCCGACTCGGGGCCCAGGAACGCCTGGTCCTGCATGCCGATCTCGTAGTCGCCGCTGACCACCACGTCCGCGCGGGCCCGCGCGGCGGCCACGTCGCCCCGGGTGATCGGCTGTCGGCGGACGATGTTGGGGTGCGGGACGTGCGCCGCGTGCCGGTCGGCGCGCCCCGGGTGCAGCACCGGCGCGTCCGGGGCCAGCGCGCCGGCCTCGTCGGTGACCGGGGTCAGCTCCCGGTAGTCGACCGCGATCCGGGCGGCGGCCCGGCGCGCGGTCTCCGGGTGGTCGGCGGCGACCAGGGCCACCGGCTCGCCGTGGAAGCGCACCACGTCCCGGGCCAGTACCGGCTGGTCGGCGTACTCCAGGCCGTAGTGGGTGGCGGCGGGCAGGTCCGCGTGGGTGAGGACGGCGTGGACGCCGGGCACGCCCAGGGCCCGGCTCACGTCGACGGAGCGGATCTCGGCGTACGCGTACGGGCTGCGCAGCGTGTGGCCCCACAGCATGTCCTCGTGCCACAGGTCGGAGGCGTACGCGAAGTCGCCGGTGACCTTGAGCGTGCCGTCCGGGCGCGGCGTGGACTCGCCGACGGCGCCGCTGGTGTGGCTGGCCTGGGTCAGGCTGGCCGGAACGCGGGTGACGGCCATGGTCAGGCTCCTTCGCTCGCGCGGGCGGCGGCCAGCCGCACGGCGTCCAGGATCGACGCGTAGCCGGTGCAGCGGCACAGGTTGCCGGCCAGCGCCTCGCGGATGTCCGCGTCGGACGGCTGGCTCGTGCGTTCCAGCAGCTCGTCGGCCGCGACCAGCAGGCCCGGGGTGCAAAAGCCGCACTGCACGGCCCCGGCGTCCAGGAACGCCCGCTGGACGGGGGCGAGCTCGCCGCTGACGGGATCGGCCGGGCGGGCCCGCCAGCGGCGGGCCTCGGCGAGGTCGGTGCCGGGGGGTGGGGCGGGCGGGGCCGGAGAGGCGGTGGCCGGGGCGGGCCCGTCCGGGGCGGGCGGGGCCGGGGGCTCGGGGGCGGCGGGCTCTCGGGCGGTGGTCGCCGCGCGGCGCGCGGCGTGGGCGGCCAGGCCCTCCACGGTGAGCACCTCGCGCCCGTGCGCCTGCCCCGCGGCCACCAGGCAGGCGCAGACCGGGACGCCGTCCAGGCGCACCGTGCACGAGCCGCACTCGCCCTGCTCGCAGGCGCTCTTGGAGCCGGGCAGGCCGAGCCGCTCGCGCAGCACGTACAGCAGGCTCTCGCCCTCCCACACGTCGTCCGCCGTCTGCGGGCGCCCGTTGACGACCATCCTCACACGCATCGCGACCCTCCCTCGTCGGCGCTCCGGGCGGTGGCCCGGTAGCTCTCCCAGGCCCAGCCGAGGGTGCGCCGGGCCAGCACCGCCACGGCGTGCCGGCGGTAGGCGGCGCTGCCGCGTACGTCGTCGATCGGGGAGCACGCGCCGGCGGCCAGCGCGGCGAACTCACGGGCGACCTCCGCCGGGAGCGGCTCGGCGCTGGCCCACAGGTCGGCCTCGCGCAGGGCGGTGGTCAGGAACTCCTCGGCCGCCCGCGCGCGCACCGGCGTCGGCGCGGCCGAGCCGACGCCGGTACCGACGCGGCGCGCGGCCGGGTGCAGGGCGAGCCCGACGGCGCAGACCGCGATGACCATCGCGTTGCGGGTGCCGACCTTGGCGAACTGCTGCGGGCCGCTGGCCCGGGCGATCCGTACCGCCCTGATCAGCTCGTCCGGCGCCAGCGCGGTGCGCTTGACGCCGGTGAAGAAGGCGTCGACGGGGATCAGCCGGGTGCCCCGTACCGACTGCGCCTCGACCTCGGCGCCGGCGGCCAGCAGAACGGGGTGGCAGTCGCCGGCCGGAGACGCCGCGCCGAGGTTTCCGCCCACGCTGCCCCGGTTGCGGATCTGCGGGGAGCCGACGGTGCGGGCGGCGAGCGCCAGGCCGGGCAGTTCGTCCCGCAGGTGCGTCATGATCCGCGCGTACGGGACGGCCGCTCCCAGCCGGACCCGCTCCGCGTCCACCTCCCAGGTGTACAGGTCGGCGACGCGGGTGAGATCCAGGAGGTGGGCGGGACGGCGCTGGTCGAAGTTGATCTCGACCATGACGTCCGTACCACCCGCGATGGGCACCGCCAGGGGGTGCTCCGCCTTCGCGGCGAGCGCCTCCTCCCAGCTGGTGGGGCGCAGGAAGTCCATGGGTGAGCCCTTCTCGGATAGCGGGGCGGTGGGCGGACCCGCGCGGAGACCGTCGGGCGGGGGGCCGTGTCCCGTGCGCGCGGCCGGACCTCAGGAGACCGAGACGCGACACGCCCGGTGCGGGCACCGAACACCTGAAGCGGTTCGCTGGCCAGCGACCCTGTCTTGTAGATTCGAACGAACGACGTGGAGTGCGTGCCCCGGCGTCCACTCCACGTGACCCGCGCCACGAGTACCCCGTACGGGCCGGCCGGCACGGCCGCGCCCCGCGACGGGCCCTCGCGTGCGCCGTGCCCCTGTCCCGGGGCGGCCCCGCCCCCGCCCCCGGGCGCCCCGACCGGGCCCGGCCCCCGCCCGGACCGCCCCACCCAAGAGATCGGCTGAGAGACGATGCGGCTGCGCGCACTGCTGGAAACCGACGCCCTCGGGCTGCGCCTGCTCAGCGGCGAGGAGGAGCTGGAGCGCACCGTGCGCGGCGTGATGACCACCGACCTGCGCGACCCCAGCCGCTACCTCTCGGGCGGCGAACTGGTCCTCACCGGCCTCGCCTGGCACCGCGAGCCGGCCGACTCGGAGCGCTTCGTGCGCATCCTGACGGCCGCCGGGGTGGCCGGGCTCGCGGCCGGCGAGGCCGAGCTCGGCTCCGTACCCGAGGATCTCGTGATCGCGTGCGCCCGCCACCGCCTGCCGCTGTTCTCCGTCGTCGAGGACGTCTCGTTCGCCTCGATCACCGAACACGTGGTGCGCCAGGTCTCCGGCGAACGGGCCGGGGACCTGGCCGCCGTCGTGGACCGGCACCGCAGGCTGATGACCGCCGGCCCGGCGGGGGGCGGCCCCGAGGTGGTGCTCGACCTGCTGGGCAGCGATCTGGACCTGCGCGCCTGGGTGCTGTCCGCGGCGGGCCGCCAGATCGCCGGTTCGGCCCTGGCCGGCCAGGGCCCCGCGCTGCCCGCCGCGCTGCGGGCCCAGCTCGCGGGCGAACACCTGGCGGCCGTGCGCGCCGGGCGCCGCCCCCCGTACCGGCTCGCCACCGGCGCGGGCACCTACGCGACCCTCCCCGTACGCGGCGCGGGGCGCGGGCCGGCGCGTGAGCCGTACGAGGCGCGCGAGACGGTGCTCTCGGAGTGGCTGCTGGTGCTGGAGGCCGACGCCGGTGACTGGCCCGCGGAGCGGCTCGACCTGCTCCAGGGCGTCACCCAGTTGATCGCCGTCGAACGCGACCGCCGCGACGCCGCCCGCACCGTGCGCCGCCGCCTGGCCCAGGAGGTGCTGGAACTGGTCCAGGCCGGTGCCCCGCCGGCCGAGATCGCCGCCCGGCTACGGGTCGCCGCCCCCGTACTCCTGCCGGGCCTGGGCACCGCGCCGCACTGGCAGGTGGTGGTGGCCCGGGTCGAGTGGGCCGGCACGGAGGTGGCCGGCGGGCCGGTGGCCCAGGCGGTGCTGGAGGAGATCCTGGTGGACCCGGCGGCGCCCGGGCCCGAGCTGTCGGACCGGATCGCCGTCGCCCACACCGGCGACGAGGCACTCGCCCTGGTGCCCCTGCCCTCGCTGGCCGGGGGCGAGGGCGCCGAGCCGCCGGGCGTACGGGCCGACGCGCTGCTCGCGGCGGTCCGCGAACCCCTCGCGCGCGGCCTGGCCGACGACGGCCGGCTCACCATCGGGGTCAGCGCCGCCGTCCTGTCGGCCGAGGGGCTGCGCGGCGCGGTCGAGGAGGCTCGGCACGCGCGCCGGGTGGCCGCCGCCCGCCCGGGCAGCGTCTGCGCGGCCGGACACCAGGAGCTGGCCTCCCACGTGCTGCTGCTCCCGTTCGTGCCCGACGACGTACGGCGCGCGTTCACCGCCCGCCTGCTCGACCCGCTCCGCGAGTACGACCGCCGCCACCGCGCCGAGCTCGTCCCCACCCTGGAAGCGTTCCTGGCCGCCGACGGCTCCTGGACCCGCTGCGCCTCCCGCCTCCACCTCCACGTCAACACGTTGCGCTACCGCGTGGGCCGCATCGAACAACTCACCGGCCGCGACCTGTCCCGCCTGGAGGACAAGCTGGACTTCTTCCTGGCCTTCCGCCTGGGCTGACCGCGGGCCCACGGGCCCGCTGGGCGCGGGGCCCGCCGGGTCACACCCGCACCGGGCCGGCCCCTCGCACGGGAGCGCCCCGCACGGGGCGGGGGCGCCCGCTCCGTCGGGCGAGCACGGGCCCGTACACGGGAGGTGGTGTCAGCCCCGGCGCCGGCGGGACGAGCACGGGCCCGCACGCGGGAGGCGGCGACACCCTTCGCACCGGCGGGGCCCACGCGGGCCGAGACGCCGAGAGGGGCGACGCCCGCCCCATCGGAGGCCGCCACGGACGTCCGTGCCCGGGCCGCGCGCGTCGAGGGGTGAGCCGGGCCGTACGACCCGCCCCGCCTGGGCCTCGCCCCCACCCGGCGCGGCCGGCGGCTCGTCACCCGACCGGCGTACCCCGCACGGCCGGGACCCGCACCGGCCCGGGGTGTGGCCCACCCGGCGCGGCCCGGGCCGGGTCACCGGCCCCCGGCTCGGCCGGCCCGCCCCGTCTCCCCACCCGGCGGCGCCGGGCCCCGTCCGCTCGGGTGGGAGGCGACCCAGGGTGGGTGCGGGTCGGGACGGGCCCCGCGTCGGGTGCGGGTCAGCGGGTGAGGAGGAGCGCGTCGCCTACCGCCCGCTCGCCCGTGGCGTCCGACGGCATGGTGATGAGCTTGCCGTTGACCGCCATGCCGGAGGAGCCGCCGCCGTCCAGGTTCATCGCCTGCCGGGCGCCGAGGGAGCGCATGAACTCGGCCAGCTCGTTCAGGCCGAGGCCGTCGCTGTAGCCGGGCTGGCGGCCCGCCGTGGTCACCATGATCAGGCGGCCACGGGCGTCCACGCCGACCGCCGTGCGCGGGTTGCGCTTGAGGCCCCAGGTGTACGCGAACGAGGGCTCGCCCGCACGGTCGATACCGTCCGCCGCGTAGTCGACGGCCACCCTGCCGTCCCGCACCAGGCGCGGCCCACCGCTGACGATGTCGTCACGCGAGCCCAGGCGCACCTGTCGGCCGCGCTCGTCGAGGATCTTCTCCTCCACGCTCAGCCGCCGCCCGACCGTCGCGTGCGCGCGCAGCCACGCCTCGCCCTCGCCGATGCCGGCCAGCACGCTGCCGCCGGTGGGCACCTCGCCACCGCGCGGGCGCAGTTCCACGACCCGGCCGGAGCGGTCGATGACGGCTTCCACGCCCTCGCCCGCCGGGGTCGCCGTGCCGAGCTTGTCGGTAAAGCGCACGATCTCGTCCGGGTCGGTGCACGTCACGTCGTGCAGGGGCCGCTCCGTGGGAAGGTCGCCACCGGTGCCGCCGCAGTTGCGGATCTTGCCCGGGACGCGGTTGACGCCGTCGACGACCGCGCTCTCACCGCCCGCGTGGACCCGCAGTCGGGTGCTCAGGTGGCGGAACTCGGGGCGCAGTCCGTCGCCCCGCAGCACCATCGCCACCCGGCCGTTCGTGGCCGCGCTCTGCAACTGGCCCTCGTACGCGGCGATGCCCGCCGCCGCGCCCGGCACCCCGTCCCGGCTCTCCATGACGAAGAACCCGGCGTTGACCGCGAGCAGCGCGCGGGCGTCGGCCGCCATGTCGCTGACGTTCTCGCGCCCGGCCACGTGGGTGCCGTAACTGCCGCTGAGCTCGCCGCCGAACCGGGCCGGGTCGATGACGGCGACCTTCACCCGTGCCAGGCCGGTGCCCGGGGCGCCGTCGCCGCCGGTCCACTCGCTGACCGCGTCGAAGCCCGCGGCGGCCAGCGTCTTGCGCTGCGCGTCGGCCTGGTTCTGCCCGCCGAAGACGCCCACCCGGGTCCGTACGCCGAGCGGGCCCGAGCGGTCGGCGCCACGCGGCCACGCCACCTGCTCGGCGCGCGGCGCGAAGCCGGCCGCGCGAAGCCGCTCGGCGAGCGCGTCGGCCGCCGCCCGTGGCAGCAGGTGCGCGCCGCCCTCGCCGCGTACGGTGACCGACCAGTGGTCGGCGCCCGGCCGGCCGGAGATGACGCCCTGGTAGAGGTCGACGCCGGGGGCCAGTCGGTCCCGGTCCCAGCCGGCCACCGGCCGGGGCACGCCGCCCCCGGGCCCGTGGGCGGTCTGGGTGGCGGGGGCCTGGGAGGTGGCCCGGTGGGAGGCGGCGGCCCCCTCGGCGGTGGCGCCGGGCACCACGAGTGCCGCGACGAGCACCGCCGCCAGCGCGGCGGGCCGCGGCGATCGGGAACGGCTGGACACCTTGAACACGTCGAACTCCTCCGTCACGTACCGCCGCTCCGCCCGCTCGAAGGCGGCCGGCCGACCCGGGCCGAACCGGCCTGATGTCACGCACTGTCAGCAGTGCTCAGCGGCGCTGTCCTGGCGAGCCGCGCCCGCGGCCCAGCCGGCACCCTCGCAGCGCACCGGGACGCACGGGGGTCACGGTGACGACGAGGAGGTGAACAAGCGGCACGGCGCGCCACCTCCACCCACGCCACGACCCGCGCCCACCAGCGCCGAGGCCGGCCACGGGGCCACCTCTGGCGCCGAGGACGACCCGCCGGGCACCGGCGTCGGTGGCCGCGCCCGCGCCGGACCGCGCGGGCGGGGCGACGGCGGTGAGGCCGCCTCGGACTCCCGCCGAAGCGGACATCCGGCGACCACGGTGCGTGTGCGCCGCGATGCGTGGCCGCCCGCCGCCCGCACCACCTACCCGGTCTCCCAGCGCGCCTGCGCCGGGGCGAGGATGACCACGTCGTCGGCGACATCGGCCGGCTCCCCGACCCGGCGCAGCGGGATATCCCCGGTGGCCTGGGCGACCAGCGCGTCCGACACCCAGCCCCTGCGCACGGGGCCCGGCGCGACGGCGTCCACGCGTACGCCGTGTGGCCCCAGTTCGACGGCCCTGGCGCGGGTGACCGCCTCCGGCGCCGCTGGCCAGGTGCCGTACGCCGCCGGGCCGGGAGAGGCGCGCGCCGCGTCCGTGCTGGGGCGGACGACGGCGGCGCCCGCCCCGTCGCGACCGTCCGCCTCGGCCCGCGCCCGGTGCCGCCGGGCCAACGCGCCGGTCAGCGGCACCGGTGCGCGGAGGTGGGTCGCGGAGGTGCGGTACGGAGCGGGTGGTCGAGGGGGTGGGTCTGGTCCCGACTCTCGCGGGGCGCGGGGTCGTCGACGAGCACCGGCACCGACCCCAGCCGGACCCCAGTCGGGCCTCGACCGCGTCGGGGAGCTCGGTCACGGCGCCGGGTCCCGGCAGGCCCCGGCCGTACGTCATGGCGTCGGGCGCGCCCGGGCCCAGGAGTTCGCCCCGCGTCCGCTCGGCCGCCTCGGCGGTGCCGATCTGGTGATGAGGCGTGACGCCCTCGGGAAGCGGCCCGTCGCCGGCGCGGTAGCGCACCGCGACCAGGGCACCCCGCGCGGCGAACGCCGCGGCCACGGCGGCGCCGGTGCCCCGGCGGACGCCGGTGACGAATACGGTCCCGCCGGCCAACCCGGTGGCGATCACCCGGGCGGCGTGCCACGGGCGCGCCGCGCCCGGCCCCCTCCGAACGCGGCGTTCGCACGGCCGGCCATTATCACCGCGCGTCTGCCTTTACCTGGCCAGCGGAGGTCCAAGATTGTGAATTGATTCACACCTACCTCTTGGCCGGGCCCTGTTCTCCGTGTTGAGATGCGCGCACGACTTCCGGCTCGATGGCGCGCTTGGGGAGGGCAATGTGGCGGACACCGCCATGTCACGTTCTGGATCGTCGGATTCCGAAGTAGGGCCAGGGAGCGGGCTACCCGCCGGACTCCTGGACGACCCGTTGCACACGGCGGTGTGGCGGCTGCGTTCGCGCGCCTGCTGGCACGACGCCGCGGAGCTGCTGAGCCCGCACGCCACGACCGACCCGGCCGCGGCCCGACTGCGCAGCTCCGTACTGACCGAACAGTGCATGTTCACCGCGGGCAGTTGGGAGGCGGCCGAGGACGCGTTGCGCGCGGCGGAGGCCATCGCCCACACCGACGACGAGCGCGGGGCCGCGGCGTGCGAGCGCGGCCACCTGGCGTACGCGGCCACGCTCTTCGGCAACCGCGACCGGGCGGACGAGGCGCGCGCGGCGCTCGGTCGGGCGGCGGCGCTCCTGGGCCCCGACTCGCGGTCCCGGCCGCTGCTCGACTTCCGGCGCGGCCTGCTCGCGCAGCACCTGTCGAAGAACGCGTCCAGCGCCCAGGCCGCCTTCCAGCGCGCCCACGCCGCGGCCCTGTCGCAGGGCGACACGCTGCTGTCCTCGTTCACCTGGCGGCACCTGGCCGCGATGGCCGAGGAGCGGGGCGAGCGAGCCGAGGCCCGCCACGGATTCGCCGAATCGCTGCGGCTACGCGAGGAGTTGGGCTACCTGATCGGCATCGCCCCGGCCCTGGTCGCGCTGGCCAGTGTCGAGTCCGAGCCGGAGGCGGCCCGGTTACGCGCGGAGGCGGGCCGCCTGGTACGGCTGCTCGGCGGCGTGCCCGCCTGGCTGGCGCGCCGGCTGCGGGCGATGGAAGCCGCCCCCGAGGACAGCGCGGCGGCCGACTGACCCCGCCCCGCCGAGCCATCCGGCCCCCTGGCGGCCACCCGGGGACGCCGGATCCGGCGAGCATCGGGCCCCGGCGGACCGGCGGCACTCAGGGCGCCGGCCGACCGGGGGTACCGGACACCACGCGACGGCCACCCAGGGGCGCGACGGCCGGTCACGGCCCCCTGTTCGCCGCCCCCGGATACGTGGTCACCCCCAGCGCAGGAGGCCGAGCGGGCCGGGCCAGGCCGGGCCGGGGGCGCCCGCCACACCGGTCGGTGGCCGCCGCCGCGTCCGCGCCGCCGCGAGCACCGCGTACGCCGTCCGCCTGTCGGGCGTTCGCCGTCCGCCCGTCACGCGCCCGCGCGCGGGCGGGGCGGAGCGGACCGGAGTGCTGCCGGGGTGCCAGCGGCGGGGGCGCCGCTGGCCCGGCCGGGGCGTACAGCCGGGGGGCGAGACGGTCACCCCGCGCGGGCGTGGGACGAGGCCGCGCGCGAACGCGCGTCTCACGCGAAGTGCGCGCGGACCACCGACTCCGCCGTCGCCGCGTCACCCGAGGCGAGCGCGCTGAGCAGCGCGGCGTGCTCGGCGGCGTCGGCGACCAGGTCCCGCTGACCGTGGTCGGCCGTGGGCGACCACTGGGAGCGTCGGTGCAACTCCTCGGCCACCACGACGAGTTGACTGTTGCCACTCAAACCGAGCACCGCTCCGTGGAAGGCCCGGTCCGCGTCCGCGTAGCCGGCCACGTCACCGTTGGCCGCGGCCAACGTCGCGCTGTCGGCGAGCGGGCGCAGCGCCGCCCAGTGCCGGGCCGGCACCGTACGCGTCAGTCGCAGTATCGCCGGCACCTCCAGCAGAGCCCGCACCTCGGCGAGTTCGGCGGCATCGCGCGCGGAGGGCTGGGCGATCCGAAAGCCCCGGTTGGGCACCACGTGCACGGCACCCTCGCTGGCCAGTCGCTGCATGGCCTCACGCACCGGGGTCGCCGAGACGCCGAACCGCTCGGCGAGCGAGGGCGCGGAGTAGAGCCGACCGGGCGTCAGCTCCCCCGCGAGCAGCGCGGTCCGCAGCGCGTCCAGCACCTGGTCACGCACCGAGAACCGGCGGAGCACGCCCGGCGGCACCGGCCCGGCGCGCCCTTCGGGCCGCTCGCTCGCCTCCGTCCGCGCGGCGCGCTGCTGCACTCGGGCCCCCTGCCGCGTAGCTGTCCGCCTTGGCCCGGAGTTTCCAGGCTTCATGCACCATAGGCGGATAGCGCGACAATTCCCACACCGCCCGATTCGCGTAAGGCAAGCCTTACCTGACGCGGTCCGCGACGCGACGACCCACGCGCGACCGCACCCCTCCCCCGCGCCCCCGACCCCGGGCGCCGCGCGCCGCGTACGACCGGCCACCGCCCGACCCGTGCCATCGGTCACCGACCGGGGGCGCCGCGCGCCGGGACCCGACCCGCGATCGACGATCACCCCACCCCACGCCGCGCCCCGGGGAGAGCCGCGCGCGACGGAGACCCGCGCGACCTGCCCGCGCACCACCTGCCGCGAGGCGTGCCCGCCACCCGCCGACCCGCTGATCGCCAAAGGCCACGCGCCGCACGAACCCGGCACCCGCCACCCCACCCGAGGCCCTCTCCGAGGCCCCCTCCGGCTCCCGCGCACGGGACTGACACCCCGTCGGCCTGACGTGCCGTTAAGATCACCGCGTACGTTGACGTCGACGACTCATCGGACCACCTGCCCACATCGTGGGCGTCGGGGTCCCGACGCGCCCTCTCCGGTCGGCGCGCGCCCCTGGGTACGCCCACACTCCGGGCCGTCCGAGATTCGTCGCCGCTCGACGTGCCGCAACTGGTCAATCACACCAAACACTTGCGGTAGATTCACCCCATCGGGTTTCGCGACTCGAACGCGACGCGGCGTCATCGTGCCCGCGTTCGGCCCGCATCGCGCCTGTCCGGATACCTCGGATCTCCGTTGGCGTCCTCTTGCCCGGAAACGCCCTAGGACAAGGTCCGGTTCCGTCAAGATGACCCGCGATAGGTCGCACTGCGGCTTAAACGTCACGGAAGCGAGGCAAGGGGCACCGGATGAAAATGACCGATATATCGCTTGATTGGGCGCTTCCGGTCGCCGTAGCCGTCGTCGGGGTCGCGGTAGCGGTGATGTTGCGGACGCGTGGCCAGAAGGCCGCCGGCAAGGACGCGGCGGGCGTGGACTCCTGGGAGCGCAGCGAGGAGCGCCGGCGACGCAAGGAAGCCATCTACGGCAGCGCCTCGTATCTGCTGCTGTTCTGCTGTGCGGCCGTCGCCGCGGCGCTCTCCTTCCACGGTCTGGTGGGCTTCGGCCGGCAGAACCTGAACCTGGATGGCGGCTGGGAGTACCTGGTGCCGTTCGGGCTCGACGGCGCGGCCATGTTCTGCTCGGTGCTGGCGGTGCGCGAGGCGAGCCACGGTGACGCCGCGCTCGGTTCGCGCCTGCTGGTGTGGACGTTCGCCGGGGCCGCGGCCTGGTTCAACTGGGTGCACGCGCCGCGGGGCATGGGGCACGCCGGCGCGCCGCACTTCTTCGCGGGCATGTCGCTCTCGGCGGCCGTCCTCTTCGACCGCGCGCTGAAGCAGACCCGTCGGGCCGCCCTGCGCGAGCAGGGTCTGGTGCCGCGCCCGCTGCCGCAGATCCGGATCGTGCGCTGGCTGCGGGCTCCCCGGGAGACGTTCGCCGCCTGGTCGCTCATGCTGCTGGAGGGCGTCCGCACGCTGGACGAGGCCGTGGAGGAGGTCCGCGAAGACCGGCGGCAGAAGGACCAGGAGCGCCAGCGCCGGCGCGACCAGGACAAGCTGGACCGGGCTCGCATCCGCGCCTACAACCGTCAGCACCGGATGTGGGGTCGGCGCGGTGGGCGTCAGGTGGACGCCGGGGGCGGGCTGCCGGCACCGGCCGGGCAGTTGAGTTCGGAGAGTGCCATACCCGAGGCGGCCGGGCACGAGAGGCCCGGAAGCCTCCCCGTGCTCTCCCGTCCGGCGCTCCAGCCGGTCACCACCGAGAAGGAGGGTAGCGCGGCGGCCTCTGGCCGCCCGCGTACCGTTGACCTGACCGCCGAGGACGACACGCTCACCATCCCGCGCCTCGACTCCCTGGAGGAGAAGCTCGCGGAGATCGAGCGTCAGTTCGGCTGAGTCAGGACACGCCGCACACACGTGGCCCGTACGGGATCTCCCGTACGGGCCACGTCGCGTACGGGACCGGGGCGGCGCCGGCCATCCCCGCCCCGGGGGCAGCCGGGGCCTGGTGCGGACCGCCGCTCGGGCAGGGGGTCGCGCCACCCCGTGCACCGCGCCCGACCTCGTCGGACCTACGCTGGCGGCGCCCGCTTCCCGGAGGGTCAGTCAGGGGCGTGCGCCGCGAGTTCGAACCAGACGACCTTGCCCACGGCGTGCTCGCGCACGCCCCACGTGTCGGCCATCGCCTCCACGAGCAGCAGCCCGCGCCCCGAGGTGCCCGCGTGCGGTGCCTCCCGGCGTGGTCGGGGCAGCCGGTCGGCGAAGTCCCGGACCTCGACCCGCAGCCGGTCGCCGACCTGGCCGTGCGCGCCGCGCGGCAGCCGGACCCGAACGACGGCGCCGCTGTCGGTGTGCACCAGGGCGTTGGTGGTCAGTTCGCTGGTCAACAGCTCCGCGACATGGGCCTGGTCCGGGCTGCCGCCCCACTGTCGCAACAGTTCGCGCAGCGCCCGGCGGACGTCGGAGACCCCCGTGAGCTCGGCTCGGCGCAACTGCCGCGTCATCTGTGGTTCGGTGTCCTCGGGCCCCGCCCCGCCGGCGTCGTACGCCGCGACCCTTCCCTGTGCTCCGGCGATCCCTCCGGCCTCCCCCACGACGTTCCTGGTCTGCCTCGTGCTCCATGCGGCCTCCCCCGACGCGTCCCGTCCGAGGGTCGCCGTGTCGGCTTCCCACCGGAGGTCCGTATCGCTTGACCGCGCAGGCTGACGCTTCATGCCTCCCCGCCCCGAACCTTGCCTGTCGTTCCCCGTCCGTCCGACGAACCGTGTGATTCGAACGCGCGCTCTCACCATGCATGCCCACTCGACCGACCCACATTCCCCGCCACGGCTCAAGGGCGGGGCAGGTTGCGCAGGTTCGAGCGGGCCATCTGCACCATCTTGCCCACGCCACCATCCAGAACGATCTTGCTCGCGGAGAGCGCGAAGCCCGTCACCATCTCCGCCCGGATCTTGGGCGGGATCGACAACGCGTGCGGGTCGGTCACGACGTCCACCAGAGCCGGGCCCCGGTGCGCGAAGGCGTCCCGCAGCGCGCCGCGAAGCTGTTTGGGCTTCTCCACGCGTACCCCGTAGGCGCCGGCCGCGCGGGCGATTTCGGCGAAGTCCGGGTTGTGGTTGCTCGTGCCATATGCCGGCAGGCCCGCGACCAGCATCTCCAGCTCGACCATGCCGAGCGAGGAGTTGTTGAAGAGGACGACCTTCACCGGGAGGTCGTACTGCACCAGGGTGAGGAAGTCGCCCATCAGCATGGAGAACCCGCCGTCGCCCGACATCGAGACGACCTGCCGCTTCCGGTCCAGGAACTGCGCGCCGACCGCCTGCGGCAGGGCGTTGGCCATCGAGCCGTGCGTAAAGGAACCGATCACCCGGCGGCGGCCGTTGGGCGTCAGGTACCGGGCCGCCCAGACGTTGCACATTCCGGTGTCCACCGTGAAGACCGCATCGTCACTGGCCTCCTCGTCCAGCACGGAGGCGACGTACTCCGGATGGATGGGTACGTGCTTGTCCACGCGGCGGGTGTACGCCTTGACGACCCCTTCCAGCGCGTCCGCGTGTTTACGCAGCATCCGGTCGAGGAACTTGCGGTTCGTCCTGGCCCGCACCCGGGGCGTCAGACAGCGCAGCGTCTCGCGTACGTCGCCCCAGACCGCCAGTTCCAGCGTGGAGCGCCGTCCCAGGTGCTCGGGCCGCACGTCGACCTGCACGATCTTCACGTCGTCCGGCAGGAAGGCGTTGTACGGGAAGTCGGTGCCCAGCAGGATCAGCAGATCGCACTCGTGGGTGGCCTCGTACGCCGCCCCGTAGCCGAGCAGGCCGCTCATGCCGACGTCGTAGGGATTCTCGTACTGGATCCACTCCTTGCCGCGCAGCGCGTGGCCCACCGGGGCCTTGACCCGGTCCGCGAACGCCATCACCTCCTCGTGCGCGCCGGCCGTTCCGCTGCCGCAGAACAGCGTCACCCGCTTCGCGTCGTCCACGAGCCGGGCCAGCGCGTCGATCTCGGCGTCGCCGGGGCGTACGGAGGGGCGCGAGGTGACCAGCGCGTGCTGGACCGCCCGCTCGGGGGCCTGCTCGGCGGCCACGTCGCCGGGCAGCGAGACCACGCTGACCCCACCCCGGCCGATGGCGTGCTGGACGGCGGTCTGGAGCACCCGGGGCATCTGCCGGGAGTTGGAGATCAGCTCGCTGTAGTGGCTGCACTCGCGGAAGAGCTGGTCGGGGTGGGTCTCCTGGAAGTAGCCGGTGCCGATCTCGCTGCTGGGGATCTGCGCGGCCAGCGCGAGCACCGGGGCCATGGAGCGGTGCGCGTCGTACAGGCCGTTGATCAGGTGG
Source organism: Streptomyces sp. NPDC057702 (assembly GCF_042799315.1). Taxonomy (NCBI): domain Bacteria; kingdom Bacillati; phylum Actinomycetota; class Actinomycetes; order Kitasatosporales; family Streptomycetaceae; genus Streptomyces; species Streptomyces sp. NPDC057702. The sequence goes on from NZ_JBHVJC010000020.1 coordinate 53,937, forward strand.
ACGTTGCCGGGCCCACAGGAGCCGGCGCAGGCCGCGAGGGTGCCGGTGAGCTGGGCCTCGGCGCCGGCGGCGAACGCGGCGGTCTCCTCGTGCCGCACCTGCACCCAGTCGATTCCCGACGTGCGACGAATCGCGTCGATGACCGGGTTGAGACTGTCACCCACCACCCCGTACAGCCGCCGCACCCCGGCCCGTACCAGGATGTCCACGAACTGCTCCGCCACGGTCTGCTTCGCCATCGCGCGCTCGCCCCTTCCGCTGGGTCTCGCAGGTTCCGGGCGCCGGAGAACGGGCGCCCGTGGTCCGGGCCGGGTGCCCCGGTTGTTCCCATCAACCCACGAACAGCGCGGTTACGCCTCCCAGACGACCACCGCCGTACGGTCATCCGCGTACCCCTTGACCCGCAGCCGTACGTCGGCCAGGAACGCCGCGAGCCCCGGCGGCTCCGCGTGCGACCACCGCTGGCGCAGCGCGTCGGCGAACGCCGGCACCGTGGCGAACGGCTCCGCGAGACCCGGGCCGCACAGCAGCAGCGCGTCCCCCGGCCGGGCGACGGTGGCCTGGAAGCGGAACGGTTCGACGGGCGCGGCGTCGGCGTCCGCCGCCCCGGCCTCCCACGCGCCGGGAGCGTCGGAGGCGGGTGGGACCGCCGCCGTGTCCCGACCCGGCTCGCGCGGTGGGGGCGGTTCGGCCACGCCGGTCGTGGCCGCCGGGTCCGGCGCGGGCTCGCTGGCGGCCAACCCCGTGGTCAGTCGCGGGTCGACGGGGGGCCGCGCTTCGGCGGGCGGGCCGTCCGCGCGGGCGGGCCGGGGCGGGAGGGTGCCAAGAACGGTGGTGTGGTCCGCGCCGGGGTCCTGGGCGTGGCCGGCCGGCGGCTCCGGCCCGGTGACGGCGGGCTCCAGGTCCTGCCAGGCACCCTCGCGCAGCCGGTGCAGTCCGCCGTCGCCGACGCCGAAGAACACCCGGGTGCGGCAGCCGGGCGCCACCGGCAGCAGCAGGCAGCGCAGCGACGCCGTGTACGCGGCCGGGTCCAGGGCCAGCTCCCCGGCGCGGGCCCGCAGCCGCACGTAGGCCCGGTCGGTGAGACGTTGGAGGCCGGACTTGAGCGCGGCGCGGCGCTCGCTGTGGATGTCGTCCGCGAGTCGGAGGTGGCTTCGCCCGATCGCCGCGCCGATCGAGGCGCACAGCTCGCGGGCCGCCCGGTGCGCCAGCGGCGCGGCACGCGCCCCGCTGGCGACGGCCACCAGGAGCAGCGCGTCGTCACCGCTGCCGAAGCGCGCGGTCAGCAGTGCGTCGCGGCGAGGCTCGCCCCGGTACCTCGCCGAGTCCCCGCGCGAGGAGGCGGCACGCAGCGTCAGCGAGCCGTAGCTGGCGCCGTCCAGGGTGGTGTCGGGCACCAGGTCGTCCAGGTCCGCCGCGTCGGCCGGCGGGAGCGCGGTCGGCTCGGCCGCGTACGTGGGCGGGCGGGTCCCGATGAACTCCCCCTCGCGACGCGGCTGGCCGGGCTGGACGGGTCGCGCCTCCCCCCGGTCGGCGGGCCGTGCCGGGGCCCCGGCCCCGAGGCCGGGTGGTGCGGCGCCGAGGTCGCGCGCGGGGGCGACGGGGCCGGACGGTTGCGGGACGGTCGGCGTCGGGCCGACGTCGGGGCTGGTCCAGGAGTCGGCGGGGCGGGGAGCTGTGGCCGGTACGTCGCGGCTCGGGCCACCCGGGGCACTGGCGGTGGCGCCGAGATCGGGGCCGCCCCCGGCGTTGGTGCTGGTGCTGGCGTCGGCGGCGTGGCTGGTGGGGGCGCGGTGGGTGTGTCGGGTGCCGGGGCGGTGGGTGTGGGCGGTGGTGCGGTGGGGGGCGGTGTGTGGGTGGGGGGCGTCGTGGCGGGGGGTGTGGGTGGTGCCCGGAGGCGCGGGGCGGTTGACGCCGCTCAGGGCGTTGGGCGGCGTCGTCGGGCTGGGCATCGCGAACCCGGCGGGCGTCCCGAAGCCGGGGAGGCCGGGGGCCCCGCCCTCGGTGCCCGGTGGCGGCGGAGCCTCCCACGGCGCGCGAGCGACCGGCCGCGCGGGGCCGGGGCCGGCGGGCGGACCCGCCGTCGGCTCCGTCCGGTGCCCCGTGGCCGGGCTCGGACCGCCCCCGAACGACAGGTCCCAGGGCCAGCCGACCACCGGGGCGACCGTCTGCGGCCCCCCACGTGGCCGGCCCGACGCCCCACCCCCGGGCCCGACCGGGCCCGCCCCGCTCGCGGGTACGCCGTCCGTCGGGGTGGGGGTGCTCGCGGGGGTGGGGGTGCTCGCCGGGGAGGCGGTGTTCGCCGGGGAGGCGGCGGCCGCGGGGCTCCCGAGGGGCGTCGGGCCCGGGGTCACGGGCGGAGCCGCGCTCGGGCTCGGCCCGCCCGCGTGGCCGGGCCTTCGGGGGAGGTCGCGGGCTGCCCCCGGGGCGGGTTCGTGAGGCGGGCCCGGGGCGTCGGCTTCGGCCACGCCGTGGGTGGAGTCCCGGGCCGAAGGTGGAGCGGGGTCCTGGGGCGGTGCCTGGGGCGAGGCATCTGGGTCGGCGGGACCCGCCGGGGCCGAGGGGCGCGCGAGGTCCCGAGGCGGGGCCTGGGACGAATCCTGGGGTGAGGCGTCCGGGTCGCTGGGGCCCGCCGGGGCGGATGGACGTGGGGGCGAGGGTGAGGCGGGGTCCGGGGCAGGGCCCCGCGCGGCGTCCCGAGGCGGGTCCTGAGGCGAGGCGTCCGAGTCGCGGGGGCCCGGCGGGGCCGAGGGGTGCGGCGGGGTGGCGTCCGGGCTGATGGCCTCACGGCCGGACGTGTCGGGGACGGGGTCGGCGAGGGCGGCCGAGTCGAGGGCGAACGCGGCGGGCTCGTTCGGCGTCAGCTCGTAGCCCAACGGCTCTCCCACGCTCAGGCGACCCGACTCGCCCTGGTCCGTGCCCGGTTGACCTGCCGCCTCCGGCGTGCTCGTACCGGCCCCGGCGGCGGACGGTTCGCCGGCGGTCGGGGACGCCGTGGCCGATCCCCCGGCGCCCGACTCGTCGCGGCCGGGCTCGTCCGTGGAGGCGGTGCCGCGCGTGGGAGAGGTGGGCGGTTGCGTCTCGGCTGGCTCCACGTCGCCTGCGCGGGCGTCGCTCCGGTGCGGCGGCGACGCTTCCGTCGCGAACTGCCCCGGCCCTGCCGGTCCCGTTCCGAGCGGTTCGGGCTCGGGTGGGGCGGCGGGCCCAGGCGCGGAGTCGGGCGGGGCGACCGGGCCGGGTGGGACAGGCGGGGCGGGTGCGGCTGGGCGCTCGGGGGTCGGGTCCCACCAGGCCAGCAGCTGCGCCGTGGCGGGCTGCTCCCACCAGGGCAGCTCCTCCGTCGCTGGAGCCGCCGTCGGACCCGCCTCCCGCGCCGGGGTGCCCTGGGGCGAGGCGGCGTCCTCCCGTGACGGCGCGGCCTCCGGTGTCGGGGCACTCTCCCGTGACGGCGCGGCCTCCGGTGTCGGGGCACTCTCCCGTGACGCGGGCGGGGCCGGTCGCTGGGGCGGTCGCGGCGGGCCCGGTCGTGCCGGTGCCGGCTCCGGTGCTGGTGCGGTCGTCGGCTCCGGCGGCTGTGGCGCGGTCCGCGAGGCGGGGAGCGTCGGCCGGTCGGCGGATCGTGGCGCGGCGAGGGCGTCGGAGGCGTACGGCCGGCCCGACGACGCGGGCGGCTCGGACGCGGCGGACGACGCAGCGGGCGGAGCAGACGGCGCGGAAGGTGCGGGCGAGACGGACGGCGCGGGCGGCGTCGATGGCTCGGGGGGCGCGACGGACGCGGGAGTCACGGGGGGTGCGGCCGGCCGGGAAGGTGTGGTCGTGGGGGGAGCGGCCGGGGGCGCGGGTGGGGCGGCGGGGGCCTTGGGGCGCGGCGTGGGCGGTGGTTCGGGCGGGGTCGCGGGGGGACGGGCGTCGACCGGCGCGGGACCGCCCGGCAGCGCGCCGAGCGTCTGGGTCGCCGAGTCGAACCGGTCGTCCAGTGAGTCCGGCCCGACGGCGGGGCCGGTGTCGTCCAGGTCCGCCTCGTACAACTCCCGCCACCAGTCGTCCTCGTGGCCGTGACGGTGTTCCCCCTGCTGGCTCATGGCCCATATTCTCCACCGCACACGACGCGCGCGGACCGGAAGCCAGGAACGTCCCCCGGCCCCGACCACGGTGCTCCGCCCCGGCCAGCGCGCCCCCGGTCCCCGCCGATCGACTGGTCAGGAACGCGCCGGCCAGTGCGAGGATGGGACCGCGGGGCGGGTTCACGCCGCGGCGTATTCCCGTCGCCACCAGTCGTTGACCCCGCGTCGTCCACCGGCTTTCGCTAACCGAACTTTCTGGGAGGGCGCGGCATGCTGAGTGCACTGGGGCTCGACGAGGTGCAGGAGTCGGCGTACCGGATCCTGGTGGGGTTCGGTGCCACCGAGGTCTCCGAACTCGCGCTCCAACTGGCCCGTTCGGAAGAGGACGTCGAGCGGGCGTTACGCCGCCTGGAGCGGCAGGGGCTCACGGCGCGCTCCTCCGGGCGCGCCGGGCGGTGGGTCGCCGTGCCGCCCAGCGCGGCGCTGGGCACGCTGCTCAGCCGGCGGCGCCACGAGTTGGAACGGGCGGAGCGGGCCGTCGCGGCCCTGGCCGACGCGTACCGCGACGAGTCGCCCCGCCCGCCGGCGCGGGACGTGGTGGAGGTCGCCTGCGGCACCGCCGCCATCGGCCACCGTTGGCTCCAACTGGTCGCGACGGCGTCCGACGAGGTGTGCGCGCTGGTTCCCGCGGCGGAACGCGTGCCGAGCGGGCTGCCGTGCCGGCCGGAGATACGCCACCGCGTCGTGGTGGAGCGGGCCCTGCTGACCCGGCCCACGACACTCGGCGCGCTCTCGACGACCCTGGGGCGCGACTACGAGGCCAAGATCCGGGTGGTGGACCGGCTACCGACGACGCTGCTGGTCGTGGACGGGCATCTCGCGCTGACCGCGCTGCACCGCCCGTGCTGCGACGCGCGGGCCGCCTGGCCCGGCCTCCCGCGCGACGCGTACGCCGCCTCGTACGACGGCGAGCGCGACGACGGCATGGGAGGCGACGGCCCGTGCGACCACGGCGCGCGGGGGCACGGCCCCGGCGGTCCGGCCGTGCGCGGTTACGGCACGGCCGGTCAGGGCGCGGCGGTGTACGGCACGAACGGCCATGCCGCGAGCGCGCCGCCCGCGCCGGGGCTTCGGGGGCGACGCCCCGACACGGCCCGGCAGCCGGCGGCCGAACGTGAGGCGCTGGTCGTTCACCCCAGCGGGCTGCTCGCCGCGCTCCGCGCGCTCTTCGAGGGCGTGTGGCGGGAGGCGACACCGCTGCGGCCCGACGCGGCCGGCATGTCAGCCCGACCGGTGGCCCCGGCGCCCGTGGCGCCCGACGGGCCGGACGCGACGGATCTGGAGATCCTGGCCCTGTTGCTGGCCGGGCTGACCGACGCGAGCGTCGCCAAACAACTCGACCTCGGGCTGCGTACCGTGCAGCGCCGCGTGAAGGGGCTGATGGAGCGGGCCGGCGTGACCACCAGGCTGCAACTCGGCTGGCACGCGCGCGAGCGGCACTGGATCTCCCTGCCCGCCGGCGCCGCCCCGCGCGCCGCCGCGCCCCACGCCACGGCCCCGACCCGGCCGGCCGTGCCGACCGCCACCCCGCCCCGCCCGCCGGCTCCCCGGACGCCGCTGCCCGCGCCGTACGGGGCCACCCACGCACCGACGGGCTGGCCGGTTTAGAGCGGCCACGGTGCGGGCGGCCCCCTCCGGCGGGCGGTAGCGCGGTGCGCGAGGGCCCACGGTGGGTGGGCGGCGTCCGACGCGCGGTCCGCCGGCCGCTCCGGCAACCTGGGGAGATGGGTGCTGGGCAACTCGTCCTCGCCGGCCTGGTGCTGCTGTTCGGGCTGGTGGGCGTCGTGCTGCCGGGGGTGCCGGGGCCGTTGCTCGTCTGGGCGGGGGTGCTGTGGTGGTCGATGGCCGAGAAGACCACGGCGGCCTGGGCCCTGCTGGCCGGGGCGACGGGCCTGCTGCTGCTCAACCAGGTGCTGAGGTGGCTGCTGCCCGCCCGCGGCATGCCCGGCTCGGGCGTCACCCGGCGCACGCTCCTGCTCGCCGCGTGCACCGCCGCGGTCGGCTTCGTCGCCCTGCCCGTCATCGGCGCCCTACCGGGCTTCGTCATCGGACTCTACGCCGCCGAGCGCGTACGCCTCGGCGCCCACGGCCCCGCCCTGGTCTCCACCCGCGACGCCCTACGCGCCATCGGCTACGCCGTCCTCGTCGAGCTGACCCTCTGCCTGCTGATCACCAGCGCCTGGCTGGCCACGGTGATCCTCACCTGACACCGCGCGGACGGGTCGGCGGCTTCGGGCCGTGAAGGTGGTGGCGGGCGCGGGGGGCTGGCCGTGGCGGCTCCGCCCACCTGGCAGCGACTCCGACGAGCGGACCGCCCGGACCCCGGCGCCACAAGCGCCTTTCAGCGCCCGGGCGCGAGCAGTTCCGCCGTGACCCTGTATCCGTGAGGGGTCTCGTGAAACACAAGGCGTTCGGCGAGGGAGGCAACCAGGGAAAGACCCCGCCCATTCTCGGCCTGGTCATCTGACACCCTCTGCCTAGGAATGCCGGCCTTGACGCCCTCGTCCGTAACCGAGACAAGGACAGCCTGGCCCGACATCCCCAGCGCCACGCGCATCCTATCGAAGCCTGGCACGCCGGCGTTGTGCTCGACCGCGTTCGTAGCGAGCTCATTCACCACGACAGGAACCCAATACGCTATCTCAGCGGGTTACGGAAAGGGCGAATTCTGCAAGTTATGCCCAGCCCACTTGCGCGCCTTACCGAGCGTCCGAGGAAGGCGCCAGAATTCAGCGTACGAAATCCGGCCCGCAGACAAACCGAGAGAGGGCTCAATACGACCCCGCCCACCTTGGGAGATTCCGAAACCTCGCACTCCCAGCTCATTCCACATCGAAACCACGCGCCCCACCCCGCGCGCCGGAATCTCCGGATACCGGCGAGGGGCTCGGAGTCCCGCGACGGGATCAGGGACGCGCTCCGCGAACCGGGGCCCGGCGAACCCACCCCGGGCGGCCGGTCACCCGCCGTGGGGGGTGCCGGCCCGGACGTCCCGCACCATGGTGTCGGACGCTCCGCTACGCCCGACCCTGGTGAAGCCGAGGGAGGCGTAGAGACGCACGGCGGGGTTGCCGTCCTCGACGCTCAGGCTGATGCGGGTGACCTCGGGCCGCCTCAGCGTCGCCGCCCTGATCAGGGCCACCATGAGCGCCCGACCGTGGCCACGGCCCCGGTGTCCGGGCAGCACGCCGAGAGTCAGTTCGGGGACGTCCGGCGCGACGAAGCCGTACCCGGGCTCGTCCTCGGGCAGCGACCGCGCCCAGGTCGCGCCGACCGGTTCACCGGCGTCGGTCTCCGCGACGACCCCGAAATCGCCCGCGCGGGGCCAGCCGACGAGGTAGCGGCTGGCGTGCGGGGCGGCGGCGAGTTCTTCGAGAGTGAACCGCCGCTCGCCGTCCCAGTTGTACGCCTCCAACAGGACGCGCCACAGGAAGTCGGTGTCGTGGGCGGTGGCGGGGCGAACAGGCATGGATCGCTTTCAGGTCGGGAGTGGTACGCGTCGGTCCACGAGGAGCCGCGCCAGCGGACGGGCCGTGAGATCCGCCGCTCGGGCCACTCGGGCGAGCCGCCGGACGGGCCCCGGCGCGGCCCCGCCAGACGGACACGGCGACGTCGTCTTGGTCGAGGAACGGTGGACAGTACCGGACTACTCAGCGCTGAACAACTCCATAAGGTTTCAGCGGAGTTGATGCGTGGTCACCCGCACTCCGGCCACGAGAGGCCGGTCGGGAATCGCCCGCCCGAGAGCGTGGCGGACTCCGGCAGGGCGTCGCCCGCCGCACACCTCCCCGCGCGGGCTGGGCACCGGCTGGAACCCACGCGAGTACCGCCCTTCCGCCCGCACCCACCTCGGCGGGCCGGGCGCCTCCCCACCACGGCCGTTGGCGGTCCCGGCACCGGAGAGCCAGGGGCCGGGGAACGTCCACCGCGAACCGTTCTCCACCCCCGCCCCCGGAACCTGGCGGCCCGCTCGCACCCGACCACGCGCATCCGCGGCCTTCGACAGGCCCGGGTGACGTGCCGGCGGGCACGGGCCACGGCGGAGTCGACCATGCCGCCCCACCCCTCGCCGCTCCCGGCCTCAGCCCGCGCCACCGAAGCGGCGAGGAACCGCCCCGGGTCATCGGCCCCCGGTTCGGCCGGCGGTCAAGGCACCCACCGCGATCCGGGGTTGGCCTCACGGCGTGCTGCTCACGTGTTCCGGTACGCCTCCAGCAGCCGCAACCAGACCTCGCTGATGGTGGGGTAGGCGGGGACCGCGTGCCAGAGGCGGTCCAGAGGGATCTCGCCCACGACGGCCAGGGTCGCGGAGTGGAGGAGCTCGCCCACGGCGGGGCCCGCGAAGGTGGCTCCGATGAGGTGGTCGCGGTCCAGGTCCACCACGACGCGGGCGCGTCCCCGGTAGCCGTCCACGTAGAGGCTGGCCCCGGCCACCTGGCCCAGGTCCTGGTCGATGACCCGCACGCGGCGGCCCGCGCGTTCCGCCTCGGCCGCGGTCAGGCCGACCGCGGCCAGTTCGGGGTCGGCGAAGACCACCTGGGGTGCGCCGGCGCGGTCGGCGGTGGCCACGTGCGCGCCCCACGGGTCGGTCTCCAGAAGCGGCACCCCCTGCGCTCGGGCGGCGATGACGGCTCCCGCGATGCGCGCCTGGTACTTGCCCTGGTGGGTCAGCAGCGCGCGGTGGTTGCTGTCGCCCGCCGCGTACAGCCAGCCGCCCGGCACGTCCCGCACCTGACACGTGTCGTCCACGTCGAGCCACGCGCCGGGGGTCAGGCCGACGCTCTCCAGGCCGATGTCGTCGGTGCGCGGCGCCCGCCCGGTGGCGAACAGCACCTCGTCCGCCTTGACGGTGCCGTCCCCGGTCGCCCCGTCACCGGAGAGGGTGAGGGTCACGGGTCCGGACGGGTCGGGGCGGCGTACGCCCGTCACCGACGTGCCGGTGCGCAGGTCGACGCCGGCCTCGGCGAGGGCGGCGGCCACCAGCTCGCCGGCGAACGGCTCCATACGGGGTAGCAGGCCATCGCCGCGCACCAGCAGGGTGACCTCGGCGCCCAGCGCTTGCCAGGCGGTGGCCATCTCGACGGCGACGACGCCACCGCCGACCACCGCGAGCCGCCCCGGAACGCTGGCGGCGCTGGTGGCCTCACGGCTGGTCCACGGCCGCGCGTCGGCGAGCCCCGGCAGGTCGGGCAGGGCGGCGCGGCTACCGGTACACACCGCGACGGCGTGCCGCGCGGTGAGCGTCCGCCGCTGACCGTCCGGCGCCGTGACCGTGACGCGCCGGGGCCCGTCCAGACGCCCGTGCCCGCGCACCAGGTCGATGCCCACCGAGTCCAACCACTGGGCCTGGCCGTCGTCCTTCCAGTGCGCGGCGAACGCGTCGCGGTGGGCGAGCACGGCGGGCGCGTCGAGCGGCCCGGCGGCGGCCTGGCGCAGCCCCGGCGTACGGCGCGCGTCGGCCTGCGCGAGCACCGGGCGCAGTAGCGCCTTGCTCGGCATGCAGGCCCAGTACGAGCACTCCCCGCCGACGAGTTCGCTCTCCACGACAACGGCGGACAGGCCCGCCGCGTGCGCCCGGTCGGCCAGGTTCTCGCCCACCGGGCCCGCGCCCAGGACGATCACGTCGTACACATCCATGGCGGCGTCCATCGCAACCCGCTCTCTCTTGACGACTGGGCCCCGGGGGCCTTCGGCAACGACTCGGCTACGGCTTCGCCGCCGGCCCGGCGTCGCCCTCGACGGCACCACCCTGACACCGCCCCCGACCCGACTCGCTCTGACCCGACTCGTCCCGCTGGCGGCGACCGCGCGGGCCGCGTCCTCCGCAAGGCTCCATCCTTACCCCGCGCCCCGCCCCGAGCCACCCGGACGCGGGGAACGGGCACCAGGTCACCACGACGGTGCCCGATCACCACACGAGCCCCGCCGTCACGCAAGCCCCGCCGATAGGTGGCACGGTCCTCCATATAGGCCCGACCGATACGGAGGCTCGGCTGAAACATAGGTCCAGCCGATGTGTAGGCCCAGGTGACATGGAGGTCCGGTTGATATGTAGGCCCGGCTGATACCCAGGCTCGCCCGGTACGTAAGCCCAGCCGATGTTCTGGCCCGGCCGACATAGAGGACCGGGCTGATACCCAGCCCAGGCGATACATAGGCTCAGCCGAAACGTAGGACGGGCCTACGTATCGCCCGGCCGGCAAGCAGGCCCGACCGACATAGAGGACCGACTGATACCTGGCCCGGGCGATACATAGGCTCAGCCGAAACGTAGGACCGACCGATATATACGCCCGGCCGACACGCGGGCGCGGGCCAGGCCGACGCCAGCCCCCTCCCCCGCCCCGTGTGCCCCACCGCTACCGAACCCCGCTCTCACGGCGGCCCGTCGCCGCGCGAGGCCGGGCGGGCCGGCCCGCCGCCGGGCCCGAGGGGCGTGCGGGCCCGGCAGCGGGCGCGGTCGGCTCGCGGGTCACGCGCCCCGTGGGCCCCGCTTGCGTTCCATCATGTGCCGGCCCAGGGCCTGCCGCTGCTTGAAGTCGCGGCGCATCTCGGCCCGCAGGCGGGCGTCGGTGCGGGCGGCGATGCGCTCGTTCTCGCGGAGCAGCTTGCGGTAGCTCTCCAGCCGGCGTGGGGCGAGTGTGCCGTCCTCGACGGCGGCCAGGACCGCGCAGTGCGGCTCGGCCTGGTGGGCGCAGTCGTGGAACCTGCAGTCGGCGGCCAACGCCTCGATCTCGGCGAACACGCGGGCCACGCCGCCCTCCGCGTCCCACAGTCCGACACCCCGCAGCCCCGGGGTGTCGATGAGCACCCCGCCCCAGGGCAGGGCGAGCAGGTTGCGGGTGGTGGTGGTGTGCCGGCCCTTGCCGTCCATGTCCCGGGTGGCCCGCACCTCCTGGGCCTCCTCGCCGACGAGCGCGTTGGCGAGAGTGGACTTGCCCGCCCCGGACTGGCCGAGCAGCACGGCCGTGCCGCCCGCGAGCGAGGCGGCCAAGATGTCCACGCCCTCGCCGGTGGTCGCGCTGACCGCGAGGACCTGCACGCCGGGCGCGCTGGCCTCGGTGTCGGCGATCAGGTGGCCGAGCGTGGCCGCGTCGTCCACCAGGTCCGCCTTGGTGAGGACGACCAGCGGCGTGGCGCCGCTCTCCCAGGCCAGGGCCAGGAAGCGTTCCACCCGGCCGAGGTCGAGTTCGACCGCGAGCGAGACGGCGATCAGGGCGTGATCGACGTTGGCGGCGAGGATCTGCCCCTCGGAGCGCTGCGAGGAGGTGGAGCGTATGAAGGCGGTACGGCGCGGCAGCAGCGTGCGGACGTAGCGCGGGTCGCCGCCTTCAGGGTCGAGTGCGACCCAGTCACCCGTGCACACGACCCGCATCGGGTCGTGCGGGGTGACGTATTCGGTGTCCGCGCGGACCACGCCATACGGGGTGACGCTGTCGCACTGACCGCGATCGACCCGCACCACGCGACCGGGCACCAGCCCGCGCGCGGCGTACGGGGCGAACTCGGCCTCCCAGTCGGCGTCCCAGCCGTACGGAGCCAGCTGGTGCGCGGGAGAGGCGGAGGAGAAATCGAGCGGGGAGGAAGAAGAGGAAGACACAGGGTGACCCTTCGCGAGGGGCCCCGGCCGTGCGCGGCGACCGCGCGACGAGGAGAGAGGTTCAGCCGGGGACCACGGAGGTGGACTTGATGAGCTCACGGATGCGGGCAACGCCCGGCGCGACGACAGCCATCGGTCGACACCTCCTCACCACACGGGTCACTCACGGCCTGACCTCGGCGGCGACGTGCCACCGAGGGGAACAGCGAGCACTCTAACCCCGGCCCGCACGGCCAGCCACCGTTTTTCCGCGCACCCGTTCGGGGCCTCTGGGCGCGGCGCGCACCGGGCGCGCCGGTCGGGCCGGGTCCGCGTGCGGTCGCGGCACCGTGCGACGGGGGCGGGAGCACGCGGCGTACGGGCTCAGGGCCGGCCAGGGAGGGTGACCGAGCCGGCGAGCCGGGCGGACGGGCGCCCGACAGCCGACGCCACGAGCGGCCCGTGACCGCACCCGCGCCCCGCCGTCGCCACCCCCGGACAGCCGCCGGACAGCCGCCGGCCGGCACCCGGCCGGCACCGTTCGCCCTGGTACGCCCCTGGCCCGACCGGCCTCGTTCGCCCCTGGCCGGCCCGCGACGGGCTTGTTGTCCCGGTGCCCGGCCGCCCCGTCACGCCGTGCGTCGCCTCGCCCGGTTCCGCCGTATCAGCGAATTGCGAAACTTCGCAATTCGTTAGAGGGTTGCTGGCGGTGTGCGGCGCGCCCGTCACCGCCACCGTGCGCGGTGGCAGGCCGGGCGGGGCGCGCGTCGGGCCCGCCGGGGGTCGTCGAGAGTCGAGGGCGAGGGGTCGTGTCGGTTCCGCTGTACCAGGCCAAGGCCGAGTTCTTTCGCATGTCGGGTCGTCCCGTGCGGATACGGGAGCTGGTGCGGGACGAGCCGCTGCCGGTGCGCGCGTCGCTGACGGCGATCGAGGGAGGACCGTCCACGCTCTCGCGGCAGCTCGCGGTGTCGCCCCGCGCGCCAATCGGCACCTCCCGGCACGACGGTTGCACAGGGGCGTACGCGCTGGCCGGCGGCGACGGCACTGACCTGACGCGGGCCGCCCGGCGCGTCCCGTCCGAGCCGCTGGCCGGGCGTGACGAGCCGCTGGCCGAGTCGCGGGAGGCCGGGTCCACGAAGGCCACGGCCCGGTGAGCGGCTACGGTCCGGTGGGCGGGCACGGCTCGACGAGCCGGCACGGCGCTGGCCGGTGGGCCCGTACGCGACGGGCGGTGGCCGGTTCACGGCGCGTGGTGCGGCCATGATCGGACTGGCCGGGCTGACGCAGCTCGCCGCCCTGCCCTACCAGCACCTGCTGACGCTGCCCACGCTGCCGCCCGCCGTGCGCCTGGCCCGGGAGACGGCCGAACTGGCCCTGGCCGAGTGGGGCATCAGCTCCCTCACCCGCCACCCGGTCACCGATCCGGCGCTGCTGATCCTCAGCGAGCTGGTGACCAACAGCGTGCGGCACGCCGCCGCCCGCTCCCCGCAGGTGACGATCATGTACGCGGCGAGCCGGGACACCTTCGCCTTCGGCGTACACGACCGCCACCCTTACCAACCGCCGCTGTACGGCGCGATGACCGGCGGCGGCAGTGGGTTGGCCACCGTCGTTCACCTCACGCTCGAACTGGCGGGCACCGCCGGGGTGCACCGGGACGCCGACGGCGGCGGCAAGAGCATCTGGGTCACCCTGCCTCTGTGACCGGCGACGCCCGGGGCCGGCCCCGCCCGGACGGCACGGCCCCGTGGGCGCGCGCCCGGAGTCGGCGCGCCGTGCCCCCGGGTCGATGCGACCGACGCGCGCGGGTGAGGATGGCGGCATGCTGAGGGATTCTGGGTGGACGCGACGCGTGGGGCGCTCGCGGTCACGGTGCGCGTGGCCGGCTGACCGTGGACGGAACAGGAGGCCGGTGCGATGAGTGCGCCTCTCTACCAACTGAAGGCCGAGTTCTTCAAGACGCTCGGGCATCCGGTACGCATCCGGGTGCTGGAACTGCTGAGCGAGCGTGAGCACGCGGTCGCCGAACTGCTGCCCGAGGTGGGCGTCGAGCCCGCGCACCTGTCCCAGCAACTGGCCGTACTGCGGCGCGCGAACCTGGTCGTACCGCGCAGGGAGGGCTCGACCGTGTACTACTCGCTGACCAGCCCCCGCGTCGTCGAGCTGCTGGCGACAGCCCGCGCGATCCTCACCGGCGTGCTGGCCAACCAGGCCGAACTGCTCGCCGACCTGCGGGCCGCGTCGGAGGCGACCGAACCGCCCCGGTAGGGCGGCGGGACCCTCGCGGACGCGAGGGAGGGGAGCCTCTCGCATGCGTGGCGGGAGCGAGGTCCTCTCGCTTTCGCGTGGGGCGCGGGGCCTGGTGGACGCGAGAGAGGGTGGCCGGTCTCGTCGGGGACATCGCGGGGATGGCCGACGGCGGGCCGTCGCGGGGGTGGCCCGCTCGCGCGTCGCAAGGGGCGCCGGCGGCGCGCCAGGGGGCGCCCGTCCGCCGGTACCGACGAGGGGGCGCGGCGGGCGGGCGCCTGTCGGCGGGGTGGCCGCCGCTACTTGTCGGCGTGCTGCCCCAGGTAGAACAGCAGCCAGATGAAGCCGGCGAACAGGTGCGTACCGAACACGTAGAACCCGACGCGCAGCGCGACCCCGCGCTCCAGCCAGGACTCCTTGTCCGCCGTCGCGTCCCGGTCGCTGGTGGGCCCGCCCTTCGCGGGGCCCGAGCGCTCTCCTGCTTCGCCGCTCACGGACGGGCCTCCTGCTTCGGACGTCTGGGTACGCGACGCACGGGGTGGCGTCGCGGAGGGGGGCCACGGGCGGCCCCAGCGCCGGCGCCGGTCGCGGCGGCGCGCGCTGTGCGCAACCCCCGGATTCTAGGCCACGCCCCCGGGGCCCGACCGGCGCCGACCAGACGCCCCCACCCGACCGCCGGCCCCGGCTCCCGACCGCCGGCGCCCCCGACCCGGGCCCGGCCCGAGCTCACGGGCCGACAGAGCACCCGGGACGGGGGCCCCTCGCGGGACGACAGGGCACCCCGACCCGACACGGCGCGCGGCCCGCGAGGGCCCCGCACACCCACGGGTGCGCACGCGCGGGGGCACCCACGAGCCGGCGAGGCCCCAGCACAGCAGGGCTTACGAGCCGACGGGGCCCGCACACCAGCCGGTCTCACGAGCGGGCGAGGCCCACCCACCGGCCGGGCCCACAGCCCCCACACCGGCAGAGCTCACGAGCGGCCGGGCTCGCACACCGGCGAGGCTCACGGGCCGGCGCGGTGTCGGCCGCGCAGCGAACCCGTCGGTCGCTGCCGGTCGTCCGGGGAGCCGTGCGGCGCGGACGCCGACGACCCCGTCGACTCGGGCGGCTCGGACGCCGACGAGCCCGCCCCCGACCCGGTGGACCAGGGCGGGGCAGGGGGGAAGGGGCCCGGGGGGTAGGTGGGGCGCGGCGGGTAGCGCACCTCGGGCGCGGCGGCGCCCGCCGGCTCGGGCCCGCCAGGCGCGGCCCCCGCCGAGCCCCGGGCCCCTGTCGTCTCCCCTCGCGCGGGCTCGGGCGCCCGCTGGCGCCCCGCGTCGCGCGCGTGGGCGCGCTCCCGTTCGCGGCGCGCGTGCAGCCGCGACCTGACGTCCTCCGGTGGCAGGAACTGGGCCCAGCGCTCGGGGAACTCCGAGGGCGGCTCGGCCTCCGCCCCCTCGTCGTCGTCCGCCACGGCCGCCGCCTCGGCGAACGCGCGGGCCGCCGCCCGGCGCCGCTCGCGTTCGCGTTCCTCGCGGGCCGCCGCCGTGGCCACCGAGGGCCAGACCCGGTCCAGGGAGGCGTTGACCGCGGCGCCGACCAGCACCGCGAACGCGGACACCCCGATCCACAGCAGCACCGCCACCGGCGCCGCCAGGGAGCCGTAGATGGTGGGTCCCTCCACCGTCTGCGTCAGGTAGATGCGCAACAGGAAACTGCCCAGCACCCACATGGTCAGCGCGATCAGCGCGCCCGGGATGTCCTCCCGCCAGGGCGAGCGCACCGGCACCGAGACGTGGTAGAGGGTGGTGAGGAAGGCGACGGAGAGCAGGATCACCACGGGCCAGTACAGGATGCGCACGGTGTCCGCGCTGCGCGGGAAGATCTGCACCACCGCGTCGGGCCCCACCACCATCAGCGGCAGCGCGACCGCCCCCACCAGCAGGGCGACCAGGTAGAGCAGGAAGGCCAGCAGTCGGGTCTTGACGATGCCGCGATGGCCTTCGAGCCCGTACATGATGGTGATGGTGTCGACGAAGACGTTCACCGCGCGCGAGCCCGACCACAGGGCGATGGCGAAGCCGAGCGAGATGACGTCGGGTCTGCCGCCCTCGATGACGTCGTCCAGCAGCGGCTGCGCGATGTCATTGACGCCCTTGTCGGAGAGGACCGTGCCCGAGGCGTCGAGGATGTTGTCGCGGATGGTGGCGACGGTCTCGGTGTTGGTCCAGGCGTCGAGGTAGCCGAGCAGCCCGATCAGGCCCAGCAGCAGCGGCGGCAGCGACAGCAGCGTGAAGAACGCCGCCTCGGCGGCCAGTCCGGTGACCCGGTACTCCATACAGGAGTTGACGGTGTCCTTGAGCAGCAGCCACACCATCCTGCGCTTGGAGACATGCTGCGACAGGGCCCGTGCCCTGTGCAGCCGGCCGGTGGGCCGACTGGGGGATTCGTTCGCTGGCTGCACGTCTTCACCGTATCTGTCCTTGTCACCCCTTCCCGCCGGGTGACCTGGGCCGATCGTCGAGGTGGCCGGACCGCGTGGTTGGCTGGCGCCATGACCACCACCGTGACCACCTGGTACCTGGAGCAGACCGACCCCCACGACCTGCGACCGGCACGCCCGCCGGCCCCGGGGTCCGGGGTGGACGTGGTGCGCGCGAGCGTCCCCAGCCCCGAGTTCAGCCGTTTCCTGTACGCCTCCGTCGGCGGGGACATCGCCTGGACGGACCGGCTGGGCTGGACGTACGACCAGTGGAGCGCGGCCGTGGACCGGCCGGGCGCGGAGACCTGGGTGGCGTACGAGCACGGCACGCCGGCCGGCTACGTCGAACTGGCCGGAGCGGCGGACGGCGCGGTGGAGATCGTCTACTTCGGCCTGCTGCCGGCCTTCCGGGGGCGTGGCATCGGCGGCCATCTGCTCTCGTTCGGTGTCCGGCGGGCCTGGGACCTGAGCCAGCGGTGGCCGGATCTCAACGCCACGAAGCGGGTATGGCTGCACACCTGCTCCAAGGACGGCGAGCACGCGCTCGGCAACTACCAAAGGCGGGGGTTCGTGGTCTACCGGACGACCACCGACGAGGAGCCCGAGCCGGTGAACCCGGGCCCCTGGCCCGGCGCGCACAAGGCCCCTACCAGCGCGTAAGGCAGTGTGGCGGGGTCGCTTCGTAACCCGGGTTCACCCGTGTGAGCGACCCCCTACGATCTCACGAAACGAGACCACGTCGACCACATAGTGGACAATGCTGGACGCTCACAAGACGCCCATGCCAGGCTTCCGTCATGTCCAGAGCTGGAATCGCCTTGGTGAGTCGACGACACGTCGACCTCGGACGCATGTCCAGCGCCATCTGTTCGGCGGGCTGACAGCACAGCACCACCGCTTTTTCGCCGTCCTCACCGCCGCGGACGCGCGCTCCTCGTTGATCTCACGACACCCCGCCCGGGTCCGCAGCGGGCCGCCCACGCGCACTCGCGCGCAGGTCGAACGGGGTGCGCCGGTCCAGCCCGCCAGGTCGCCGCCCTCCCTCGCGCGACCGAGAGTTCAGCGCACTCCGCCTTTGCCGGGTGGCCCACACCCGTATCTCGCCACGCCGTCATCCGTCACGCCCCCGCTCGCCGCACGCCGTCCCGCACGAGCCTTAAGTCGCCCCGAAGGACACACCGCCATGGCCGCCAGTTCGGAACGTCCCCAGCCTCCGGCCCAGGGCGCCCCCGCCGCCGCGCCCCGCCGTAAGGCAGGCCGCCACCGTGGCGAGGGCCAGTGGGCCATGGGCCACTTCACCCCGCTCAACGGCAACGAGCAGGTCAAGAAGGACGACAACGGTCTCAATGTGCGGACACGCATTGAGACGATCTACTCCCAGACCGGCTTCGACACCATCGACCCCGCCGATCTGCGCGGCCGGATGCGCTGGTGGGGGCTCTACACCCAGCGCAAGCCCGGCATCGACGGCGGCAAGACGGCCGTCCTGGAGCCGGAGGAGCTGGACGACAGCTACTTCATGATGCGGGTGCGCATCGACGGTGGCCGACTGACCACCGAACAGCTGCGGGTCATCGGCGAGATATCGCAGGAGTTCGCGCGCGGCACCGCCGACATCACCGACCGGCAGAACATCCAGTTCCACTGGATCCGGATCGAGGACGTCCCCGAGATCTGGCGCCGCCTGGAAGCCGTGGGCCTGTCCTCCACCGAGGCGTGCGGCGACACCCCGCGCACCATCCTCGGCTCCCCCGTCGCGGGCATCGCCGAGGACGAGATCATCGACGGCACCTGGGCCATCGACGAGATCCACCGCCGCTACATCGGCGACCCGGCGTACGCGAACCTGCCGCGCAAGTTCAAGACGGCGGTCTCCGGTTCGCCGCTGCTGGACGTGGTGCACGAGATCAACGACGTCGCCTTCGTCGGCGTACGCCACCCCGAGCACGGGCCCGGCTTCGACGTGTGGGTGGGCGGCGGTCTGTCCACCAACCCCAAGCTCGGGGTGCGGCTGGGCGCGTGGGTCTCGCTGGAGGAGGTGCCGGACGTCTTCGGCGGCGTCATCTCCATCTTCCGCGACTACGGCTACCGCCGGCTGCGCAACCGCGCGCGGATGAAGTACCTGCTGGCGGACTGGGGCGCGGAGAAGTTCCGTCAGGTCCTCCAGGACGAGTACCTCAAGCGCGAGCTCACCGACGGCCCCGGACCCGAACAGCCCGTCGAGCGCTGGCGCGACCACGTCGGGGTGCACCGGCAGCGCGACGGCCGCTTCTACGTCGGTTTCGCGCCGCGCGTGGGACGGGTGGACGGCGCGACGCTCACGAAGATCTCCGAACTGGCCCACGCGCACGGCTCCGGCCGGCTGCGGACCACCACCGAACAGAAGATGATCATCCTCGACGTCGCGCAGGACCGGGTGGACTCCCTGGTCGCCGGCCTGGAGGCGCTGGAGCTCCAGGTCAACCCGTCGACGTTCCGGCGCGGCACCATGGCGTGCACCGGCATCGAGTTCTGCAAGCTGGCCATCGTGGAGACCAAGGCCCGGGGCGCCGCGCTCATCGACGAGTTGGAGCGGCGGCTGCCGGACTTCGACGAGCCGCTGACCATCAACATCAACGGCTGCCCCAACGCCTGCGCCCGCATCCAGGTCGCCGACATCGGGCTCAAGGGCCAGTTGGTGACCGACGGCGAGGGCAACCAGGTCGAGGGCTACCAGGTACACCTGGGCGGCGCGCTCGGCCTGGAGGCCGGGTTCGGACGCAAGGTGCGCGGACTCAAGGTCACCTCGGCCGAACTCCCCGACTACGTCGAGCGGTTGCTCACCCGATTCCAGGCTCAGCGCGCCGAGGGAGAGCGCTTCGCCCAGTGGGTCGGCCGCGCGGCCGAAGGGGATCTGTCGTGAGCGAGCGGGCCGCGCCATTCTACTGTCCGTACTGCGGCGAGGAGGACCTCAGCCCGTCCGGCCAGGACCGTGGCGGCTGGGAATGTGCATCCTGCAACCGTGCGTTCCGACTGTCGTTCCTTGGACTGCTGACGGCCGGTCTGCGACGGGAGCCCGACGAGACCGGCGAGAGGGGGGTCATCCGTGACGACGACTGAGCACCGCACGGCCAGCGCACTACGGGAGCTGGCCGAGGAGGCGGGCCGCGCGTTGGAGGACGCGCCGGCCCTGGAGATCCTGCGCTGGGGCGCCGAGACCTTCGGGTCGCGCTTCTGCGTCACCTCCTCCATGGAGGACGCCGTCGTCGCCCACCTGGCGGCGCGCGCACGGCCCGGCGTGGACGTGGTCTTCCTGGACACCGGCTACCACTTTCCCGAGACCATCGGTACCCGGGACGCGGTGGAGGCGGTCATGGACGTCAACCTGATCACGCTCACCCCCCGGCGGACGGTCGCCGAGCAGGACGCCGAGCACGGCCCGCGGCTGCACGAGCGCGACCCCGACCTGTGCTGCGCGCTGCGCAAGGTCGCCCCGCTCCAGGAGGGACTGACCGGCTACGACGCGTGGGCCACCGGGCTGCGCCGCGACGAGTCCCCCACCCGGGCGCACACGCCGGTGGTGGGCTGGGACGCGCGGCGCGGCAAGGTCAAGCTGTCGCCGATCGCCCGCTGGACGCAGGAGGACGTGGACGCCTACGTCGCCGAGCACGGCGTGCTCACCAACCCGCTGCTGACCGACGGTTACGCCTCCGTCGGCTGCGCCCCCTGCACCCGCCGGGTGGCGGCCGGCGAGGACGCGCGGGCCGGCCGCTGGGCGGGACGCGGCAAGACCGAGTGCGGGCTGCACGGCTGATGACGGACACACACATACCCCAGGAGCCATCGATGAGCACGGCCACGCCCGGCGAGCGCACCGCGCCCGCCGCCCAGCCGAACGGCGCGACGGTGTGGCTGACCGGACTGCCCAGCGCGGGCAAGACGACGATCGCCTACGCGCTGGCCGAGCGACTGGGCGGCGAGGGGCACCGGGTCGAGGTGCTCGACGGTGACGAGATCCGCGAGTTCCTCTCCGCGGGGCTCGGCTTCACCCGGGCCGACCGGCACACCAACGTCCAGCGCATCGGCTTCGTGGCCGAACTGCTGGCCTCGCACGGCGTCATCGCGCTGGTGCCGGTGATCGCCCCGTACGCCGACAGCCGCGCGGCCGTGCGCGAGCGGCACCAGGCCGCGGGCACGCCGTACGTGGAGGTGCACGTGGCCACCCCCGTCGAGGTCTGCTCCGAGCGGGACGTGAAGGGCCTGTACGCCAAGCAGGCGGCGGGCGAGATCTCCGGGCTGACCGGCGTGGACGACCCGTACGAGGCGCCGAAGGACCCGGACCTGCGGATCGAGACGGACCGCCAGGGCGTGCACGAGTCCGCGGCGGCGCTGCACGCGCTGCTGGCCAGGCGGGGGATGGTGTGAGCGGCGCACGCACGGCGAACGACGCACACTGCGACCAAGAGGAGCCCCCCATGACACCCCCCGCGTCCGTCGGTGCGGACACCGACAACCCGTACGCGCTGGCCCATCTGGACGCCTTGGAGTCCGAGGCGGTGCACATCTTCCGCGAGGTGGCGGGCGAGTTCGAGCGGCCGGTGATCCTCTTCTCCGGCGGCAAGGACTCGATCGTGATGCTGCACCTGGCGCTCAAGGCGTTCACGCCGGCGCCGGTGCCCTTCGCGCTGCTGCACGTGGACACCGGGCACAACTTCCCCGAGGTCCTCGACTACCGGGACCGCGTCGCCACGCGGCACGGGCTGCGCCTGCACGTGGCCTCGGTACAGGAGTTCATCGACGCCGGCCAGCTCCGCGAGCGCCCCGACGGCACGCGCAACCCGCTCCAGACGGTGCCGCTGCTGGACGCCATCGAGCGGAACCGCTTCGACGCGGTCTTCGGCGGCGGCCGACGCGACGAGGAGAAGGCGCGCGCCAAGGAGCGGGTGTTCTCGCTGCGGGACGAGTTCGGCGGCTGGGACCCCCGGCGCCAGCGCCCCGAGTTGTGGCAGCTCTACAACGGGCGGCACTCCCCCGGCGAGCACGTGCGGGTCTTCCCGCTGTCGAACTGGACCGAGCTGGACGTGTGGCAGTACATCGAGCGGGAGAAGATCGAACTCCCGGCGATCTACTACGCGCACGAGCGCGAGGTCTTCTCCCGCTCGGGCATGTGGCTGGCGCCCGGCGAGTGGGGCGGGCCCCGCGAGGGCGAGCGCGTCGAGCGGCGCCTGGTGCGCTACCGCACCGTCGGCGACATGTCCTGCACCGGCGCCGTCGACTCCCAGGCCGCCACCATCTCCCAGGTCATCGAGGAGATCGCGACGTCCAGGCTCACCGAGCGGGGCGCCACGCGAGCGGACGACAAGCTGTCCGAGGCCGCGATGGAAGACCGCAAGCGCGAGGGGTACTTCTAACCATGACGAGCATCATCACCGGCCAGCCCGGGCCGACCGAACGGGCCCCGGCCACCTCGCTGCTGCGCTTCGCGACCGCCGGCAGCGTGGACGACGGCAAGTCGACGCTGGTGGGACGGCTGCTGCACGACTCCAAGTCGGTACTGGCCGACCAGTTGGAGGCCGTCGAGCACGCCTCGCGCCACCGGGGCAAGGAGGGGCCCGACCTGGCCCTGCTGACCGACGGGCTGCGCGCCGAGCGCGAGCAGGGCATCACCATCGACGTGGCCTACCGCTACTTCGCCACGCCCCGGCGCCGGTTCATCCTCGCCGACACCCCCGGGCACGTGCAGTACACCCGCAACATGGTCACCGGCGCCTCGACGGCCGAGCTGGCCGTGGTCCTGGTGGACGCCCGCAACGGCGTGGTCGAGCAGACCCGCCGGCACGCCGCCGTGGCCGCCCTGCTGCGCGTGCCGCACATCGTGCTGGCCGTCAACAAGATGGACCTGGTGGACTACGCGGAGCCGGTGTTCGCCGCCATCGCCGAGGAGTTCACGGCCTACGTCGCCTCGCTCGGCGTGCCCGGCTGGAGCACCGTGAGCACCACCGGCGCCGACGCGTGGTGCACGGCCATCCCGATCTCCGCGCTGGCCGGCGACAACGTGGTGACCCCCTCGGCCAACATGGACTGGTACGGCGGCCCCACGGTGCTCGAACACCTGGAGACGGTGCCGGTGG
This sequence comes from Streptomyces sp. NPDC057702, assembly GCF_042799315.1. Lineage (NCBI taxonomy): Bacteria > Bacillati > Actinomycetota > Actinomycetes > Kitasatosporales > Streptomycetaceae > Streptomyces > Streptomyces sp. NPDC057702. The sequence goes on from NZ_JBHVJC010000020.1 coordinate 76,461, forward strand.
TGGCCGACCCGGCGCGGGACGTGGCCCGCTTCCCGGTGCAGTACGTCATCCGCCCGCAGTCCGCCGAGCACCCCGACTACCGCGGCTACGCGGGACAGGTCGCCTCCGGTGTCCTGCGCGTGGGCCAGCCCGTGGTGGTGCTGCCCTCGGGCCGCGAGTCCGTCATCGAGGGCATCGACGCGCTGGGTCACCCGGTGGACGCGGCCTGGGCGCCGCAGTCGGTGACGCTGCGCCTGGCCGACGACGTGGACGTCTCGCGGGGCGACCTGATCGCCCCGGCCGCCACCGCGCCCGCCCCCACCCGGGACGTGGCGGCGACCGTGTGCCACGTGGCGGACCGGCCGCTGCGCGTGGGCGACCGCGTCCTGCTCAAGCACACCACCCGCACGGTCAAGGCCCTCGTCAAGGACATCCCCTCGCGGCTGACCCTGGACGACCTCTCCCAGCATCCGGCACCGGGCGAGCTGGTGGCCAACGACATCGGCCGGGTGGTGCTGCGCACGGCGGAGCCGCTGGCGCTGGACGCGTACGCCGCGTCCCGCCGCACCGGCTCCTTCCTTCTGATCGACCCGGCGGACGGCACGACGCTGACCGCGGGCATGGCCGGCCAGGCGTTCGACGCCGCGCCGGCGGACGCTGACACGGCACCAAGCGGCAACCCGGAACGGGGTGTGTGAGATGGCAGGCGAGGCGTTCTCGACGTTCGCCAAGGAGGGCGGTCGCGTGGGCAGCGGCGCACTCGGCAGCGGTCAGGGTGGAGTCGGGCGATGTGCGCGCTGACCGCCCCGACCCCCACCACCCCCCGCACCCCCGGCCGATCGGCCGGGTCGCTCGTGCCCTTCCGTACACCGGAACCACCGCCGGGACCGCCGTGAGGCGCGCCCCGGCTCGCTGAGAGGAACCACCTCTGTGTCTGCCCTTCCCGCGCCCCGCGCCCGTAGAGCTCCCCGCCGCGTCCTGGCCCTCGCCTCCCTCGCTCCCCTGTTGATCGGCGCGCTCGGCGCCTGCGGTTACGGGTCGGACAAGGAGGACGACGGGAAGAAGCCCGCGGCCAAGGCCGAGGGAGCCAAGCTCGACGGCCTGGACTCGGTGCGGATCGGCTACTTCGCCAACGTCACGCACGCCACTCCGCTGGTGGGCATCCAGGAGGGCCTGATACAGAAGGAGTTGGGCGGCACCCAGATCAAGCCGTTCACCTTCAACGCCGGCCCCTCCGAGATCGAGGCGCTCAACGCCGGCTCGATCGACATCGGCTGGATCGGCCCCTCGCCCGCCATCAACGGCTACACCAAGTCCGGCGGCCAGAACCTGCGCATCATCGGCGGCTCCGCCTCCGGCGGCGTCTCGCTCGTCGCCAACCCGGACAAGATCAAGACGCCCGAGGACCTCAAGGGCAAGCGGATCGCCACCCCGCAGAAGGGCAACACGCAGGACGTCGCGCTGCTCAACTACCTGTCCGAGAAGGGCTACGACGTCGACGCCCAGACCGGCAAGGGCGACGTGTCGGTGATCCGACAGGACAACAAGGAGATCCCCACCACCTTCAAGCAGGGTGGGATCGACGGGGCGTGGGTGCCGGAGCCGACCGCCTCCAAGCTGGTGGCCGAGGGCGGCAAGATCATCCTCGATGAGCGCGACCTGTGGAAGGACGGCAAGTTCGTCATCACGAACGTGATCGTCTCGCAGAAGTTCCTCAAGGAGCACCCGAAGGTCGTCGAGGCGGTGCTGCGCGGTGCGGTGCGCACCAACGACTGGATCAAGGCCAACCCGGACGCCGCGAAGAAGCAGGTCAACGCGGCGCTGAAGAACCTGACCGGGAGCCAGTTGGACGACAAGGTCCTGGACCCGGCCTTCAAGAACGTGGACGTCACCAACGACCCGCTGGCCGAGACGCTGCGGGACGAGGCGGAGCACGCCGTGGAGGCGGGGCTGTTGGAGAAGCCCAAGCTCGACGGCATCTACGACCTCACGCTGCTGAACAAGGTGCTCAAGGCCGCGGGGAAGCCCGAAGTCAAGGATGCCGGGCTCGGCGCCAACTAGCACACGCTACGTGCCACCCCCCACGCGCCGCCCCCCACGTCCTGCCCCACCGGCCCCTTTCCCAGGAGGTGACGTCATGACCGCCACGCTCACCCAGCAGCCCGTCACGACGGAACGGACCAGCGGCTACGCCGCGCGCATCGATCACGTCTCCAAGTCCTTCGGCCGCTCCGGCGCCCGACAGCAGGTGCTCGACGACATCACGCTGGACGTCGCGCCGGGCGAGTTCGTCTGCCTGCTCGGCGCCTCCGGCTGCGGCAAGTCCACCCTGCTCAACCTGGTCGCCGGGCTCGACAAGCCGAGCATCGGCGCGATCGAGGTCCCCGACGGCCGGCCGGCCCTGATGTTCCAGGAACACGCCCTGTTCCCGTGGCTGACGGCCGGCAAGAACATCGAGCTCACGCTGCGGCTGCGCGGGGTGGCTCGGGCGCAGCGGCGGCCGGAGGCCGAGCGGCTGCTGGACCTGGTGCGGCTGGGCGGCGCGTACGGCAAGCGGGTGCACGAGCTGTCCGGCGGCATGCGCCAGCGCGTGGCACTGGCCCGGGCGCTGGCCCAGGACAGCAGGCTGCTGCTGATGGACGAGCCGTTCGCGGCGCTGGACGCCATCACCCGCGACGTGCTGCACGAGGAACTCACCCGCATCTGGGCCGAGACCCACGTCTCGGTGCTGTTCGTGACGCACAACGTCGGCGAGGCGGTACGGCTGGCCCAGCGCGTGGTGCTGCTCTCCTCGCGGCCGGGTCGGATCGCCCGCGAGTGGCAGGTGGACATACCCCAGCCGCGGCGTATCGAGGACGCCGCCGTCGCCGACCTGTCCGTCGAGATCACCGAGCAGCTCCGTGGGGAGATCCGCCGCCATGGCCAGCACTGACCACTCCTCCCCCGCCCCCTCCGGGCCCCCGGCCACCACCGACTCCCCGGCGGACGACGGGGCCGCCGCGGGCGTCGCCACCGCCAGGGAACCGGTCGCCAAGGGCTCGGGCTCCGATCAGCTCGCCGGCCTGGAGGCGGGCCTGGACGCGCTGGAGACCCGCGCCAGGACCCGGGTGCCGCTGGCCCGGGTGCTGCTGGACCGGGTGGTGCCGCCCGTCGTCGCCATCGCCCTGGTGCTGACGGCGTGGCAGCTCGCCTACCACTTCGAAGTCAAGCCGCACTACCAGCTGCCCAGCCCGGCCGAGGTGGCGCGGGCCCTCCAGGACAAGTGGCTGGACGGCACGCTGCTCGGCTACGTCTGGGAGAGCGTCTCGCGCGGCGCCCTGGGCTTCGCGGCCTCGCTGGTCATCGGTACGCCGCTGGGGCTGCTGGTGGCGCGGGTGCGGTTCGTGCGCGCGGCCATCGGCCCGATCCTCTCCGGCCTCCAGTCGCTGCCGTCGGTGGCCTGGGTGCCGGCGGCGATCATCTGGTTCGGCCTGACCAACTCCACCATCTACGCGGTGGTGCTGCTCGGGGCGGTGCCCTCGATCGCCAACGGACTGGTGGCCGGGGTCGACCAGATCCCGCCGCTGTACCTGCGCGCGGGCCGCACCATCGGCGCCACCGGGTTCGCCGGCGTACGCCACGTGCTGCTGCCGGCCGCGCTGCCCGGCTACATCGCCGGGCTCAAGCAGGGCTGGGCGTTCTCCTGGCGCTCGCTGATGGCGGCCGAACTGATCGCGACCTCGCCGGAACTGGGCACGGGTCTTGGCCAGTTGCTCGACCAGGCCCGGGTGGACTCGGACATGTCGCTGGTGCTGGCGGCGATCCTGCTCATCCTCATCGTGGGCATCGGCATCGAGTTGCTGATCTTCGCGCCGATCGAGCGACGGGTGCTGCGCAGCCGCGGCCTGCTCGTCAGCAACCGCTAGGGGCACCCGGATGCACGCGACAGCACTGGTGGTCATCGCGCACGGCAGCCGCGACCCGCGACACGCGGCGACCGTCACCAAGCTCACCGCCCGGGTACGGAGGCTGCGGCCCGGGCTGCGGGTGGAGGTCGGCTATCTGGACTTCTGCGCGCCGAGCGTGCCACAGGTGCTGTCGCGGCTGGCGGCCGAGGGCGTACGGGAGGTGGTGGCGGTGCCGCTGCTGCTGACCCGCGCCTTCCACGCCAAGGCCGACCTGCCCGCCGTGCTCGACCGGGCCCGCGCCGCGCTGCCCGCTCTGGCCGTGCGGCAGGCGGCGGTGCTCGGCCCGTCGGCGCTGCTGGGCGCCGCGCTGGAGCGGCGCCTCGCGGAGGCCGGGGTGGCACCCGGCGACCGGGGCACCACCGGGGTCGTCCTGGCCTCGGCGGGCTCCTCAGACCCGGAGGCGATCGCGGTGATCGCAGAAATCGCGCGGGAGTGGCGGCACACCGGTTGGTGCGCCGTGCGACCCGCGTTCGCCTCCGCGGCGGCCCCGCTCACCTCGGTCCCCCGGACCGAGGACGCGGTACGGGCGCTGCGCGCCGACGGCGCCCGACAGGTCGCCGTCGCCCCGTACGTCATCGCGCCCGGACGGCTGCCGGACCGTATCGCCGAGGGCGCCGCGCGGGCCGGCGCCGAGGTGCTGGCCGACGTCCTGGGCCCGGCGCCGGAGGTGGCCGCGCTGCTGGTGCGCCGCTACGAACAGGCGCGGCGGGCACGAGCGGTACGCACGTCCTCGGGCGTACCGCTCAGCGCCTGATCCGCGTCGGTCGGGGCCCGGGCCGGGGAGGGTGACCGGCCGGGACGGGTTCGGGCGCGCGCCGTGCTCTGCTCCACGGCTGGTCGCCCGGCGTGCGGTAGGGGTGCGCGGACAGGGTGGCTGACGCGGGGTCAGCGCGAGGTGCGGCGCAGCGCGTGCCGGACGCCGCCCAGGGCCGCGCCCAGGTGGCGCCGGACGCGGGTGGTGGCCTGGCGGCCGGCCTCGCGGGCCATGAACGCCAGCAGCGGTCCCGCGCTGGCCTTGGTGATCAGCGCGAAACAGTCCGTCGGGCCGATGTGCTCGGCGAAGAACCCGTCGAGTTCGGGGTCGCCGCTGCGCGGTGTCTGTCCGTAGAGCTGGGACATCAGACCGCCCAGGGCCTGTCGGATGACGAGGTGGTCGGCGTCGATGTCCTCGGGGCGGTGTCCGAGCCAGCGCATGGCCGCGACGCCCAGCCCCTGGACGTCCGGCGGCACCGGGCGATCCGGCTGCGGGAAGACGCGGTCGGGTCCGAAGGTCTTGGTGAATCCGGCGTGTATGCCCGGGTTCTGGGTCCGCAGGATCACGTACGTGTGTCCGAACGGGTTGCGTAGCAGGACCTCGGTGATGAGGAACCTCGCCTGGACCCGGGCGGTGAGCTTGGAGCGCCGGTGCGCGGGCAGCAGGCCCGCCGCGTCCAGGTAGACCACGCGCTGGCCGAAGAAGCGCTGGCGCTGGTAGCCGGCCCAGCCGACGACCTCGTCGTCCGGGGCCAGGGTCAGGGTGAAGTTGGAGACCTGGTCGAAGAAGTTCTGTTCCTTGCGCGCCTTCCAGTAGGTGGAGTGGTCGGTCTCGAAGGTGCGGGTGGCCACGTCGGCCACCACGTCGAAGATCCGCTCGCGGCAGTCGTCGGCCAGCTTGGCCGGGGTCGTCCAACTGGCCGAGCGGTAGCCGTTGTGCAGGTTGCGCACCTTGGGCGGCGCCGAGAATCCCCGCAGATCGGCTGCACTCAGTCGTAACGTGCCCACTGTCAGTCGTCCTCGCTTCTCGTGGCGGGTGCCAAGATCACGAGCCAGCTTAAGCACGCTACGTTGCGGTAGGGTAACTCGCCGGCCAACAGAGCTCTGCCCAACTCCCCTCAATAGCCGCAGATGGGCAAGGGTGTGACCGACGCAACGCGCGACGGCGGGGCTCGGAACGCGGGACTCCCGGGAGGCGGGGCGACCCTCCTGGGTGGCGGTACCGCCACCTCGGCGACCCGCTGGACCCGGGGCACGAACGCGGCCGGCCGTCGCGCCCCGTGGGGGTTGGGCGCGACGGCCGGACACGTGGGGGCACGCGGACGACCGGCCCACGCGCCGCTCCCCCGGACGGGCCGTCAGGACGGCCGACCCGAGGAGACTCGAAACTCTCGCCGAACAACGGTGGCCCGCACAACCAAGTTCAGGCGTTGTGACATATCCAACGCCCGCCTTGTCGCTCATACGCTGGGAAACACGCACACGTCGGGCAGGGCCGTTGGCAATAACTGACACTTTTTACCCGCGTGCCCTGCGCGCGCGCCGACGCGAACGTCGACGGGCGAACGTCGACGTGGGGACGTCCGCGCGTGAACGTCTCCACGCGGGCGGGTGCCGACGCGGCGACGGCCGGCGCCGCCGGCCGCCGGGCCCGGGAGTGGGCCGGCGACCGGCGGCGCGGTAGTTCCGTGGCGACGCGCGGCGGGACGCCCGGAGCCTCGCCGGGGCGGCTGACGGCCGGCCCGGTCGGCCACTGGCGCGCGTGGTCGGTCAGTTCGTCAGGAAGGCGCGGACGCGGCGGTTGACCTCGTCCGGGTTCTCGATGAAGGGGAAGTGGCCGACGCCCCGCAGCATCGCGGCGTCCGAGCCGGCGGGCAGCGCGGCGACGATGTCGGCGAGAGTGGCCTCGTCGACGCTGGGGTCCTCGCTGCCGTGCAGGTACAGCGTTGGCTGGGTGGGCAGTTCGGTCAGCAGGTCACCGCCCTCCCACCGGTCGGTGCCGTAGGTGTCCACGGGGAAGTTCTGTCGGTACAGCTCCAGCGCCAACCGCAGCCGCTCCGGCTCCCGTACGGCGTCCTTGCCCGCCTCGATGTCGGGGGTCAGGTCGACGCCGGGCAGCGAGCCACGCCAGTAGTTCCACAGCCAGTCCAGGTAGGCGAAGTCGTGCTGCGGGACGATCTGTTCGGCGACGGCCATCTGGAAGAAGAAGAAATGTCCCAACTTGTGGATCATCGCCGGGTCCAGCGGCTTGAGGAAGCGCATCGGCGGGATCGTGGCCACCACGACCTTCGACCACCGCCGCGGCGCCTGGGCCACGGCGCCCCACGTGGTGTAGGCGCCCCAGTCGCTGCCGAGGATCACCGCGTCGGCGTCGCCGCCCAACGCCTCGTGCAGGCCGTTGGCGTCGGCGACCAGGTCGGCCAGCCGCATGCTGCCGTCCGAGGGGATCTGCGTGGGGGCGAAGCCCCGCATCGACGGTGCCACGGCCCGGTACCCCGCCTCGGCCAGGACCGGTATCAGGTGTCGGTAGACGCTCGGCGTCTCGACCATGCCGTGTAAGAGGAGCGCGAGGGGACCCTCACCCTCCTCGACGAACGAGAAGTCAATTCCATTGGCGGTAACGCGGTTGTGGCGCACGAAGCCCACCCTTCGCTGAACGGGACTGGAACGAACGTTCCATCCAGACCGTAGCACCGACTGGAGCGAACGTTCCACCGATAAGCTGTTCGGCATGGTCGCGACACTGGGCACCCGGGCACGGATTCTTCTCGTCACCTCGCGGCTGATGCAGCGGCAGGGATACGAGGGGACCGCGATCAAGCAGATCGCCACCGAGGCGCAGGTCGCGCTCAGCTCCGTCTACCACTTCTTCCCGCGCGGCAAGCAGGAGTTGGCCACGGCGGCGGTACGCCACGCCGACGAGCACTTCGCGCTGATGCTGCGGGACGCGTTGGCGACCGAGGACGACCCGGCCGACGCGGTGGTCGCGCTCGCCTGGGTCGTGGCCGAGTACCTGCGCGACTCCGACTGGCAGGAGGGCTGCCCGCTCACGGCCACCGCGCTGGAGACGGTGGGCCGGATTCCGCAGATCCAGGAGGCCGTCGAGGAGGCTTTCGAGCGCTGGCGCACGCTGGTCGCCGACAAGCTGCGCGCGTGCGGCATCGCCGAGCAGGACGCGCGCGACCTCGCCCAGACGGTGATCAACACCCTGGAGGGCGCCGAACTCTCCGCGCAGGTCTCGCGGTCCGCCGAGCCGATGAACGTCGCCGGCCGACACCTGGCACGACTGATCAACACCTACCGCTAGCACGCGGCCCCGACCCGCCCCGAGGCACGCTCCAGCGGGCCGGGGCCGGCGGGCCGCACCCCGGGCCCGCTGGGTGGCTGCCGCCAGCCGCTGCGCGTCGCGCCGCCGGCCCTGGCGGACCCGGCTCGTCCGGCCGCGCACCGTTCCCCCGTCGAAGGGCGGGGATTGTGGCTCCACGCTTCACACGGGCAACCCCCGCATCACGCTCACCATCCTCTCTGGAGCGGAGGTCTCGACGGTCTTGAGGGTCCTCCGGTCGACGACGAGGAGGACCATCGTGATCCGTCTCCCGCGCCTGCTGACCGCCACAGCGGCGGCACTCGCGCTGGCGGCCGGGCTGCCGGAACTGGCGCACGCCGCGCCCAGCCCGGTGCCACAGCAGCAGACCGGCCCGTCCCTACGCGCCGCCGCCCCGGACGCGGCCGGCGCGCCCCTCCCGCCCGGCTGGCGGATCGACCACCAGGGCACCACACGCCACCTGGTGTGGCGATCGCGCGAGCCGCTGCCCATGGGCGACGCCCGCGTCGAGTTCTACGCCGGGCAGCGGCTGCTCGGGCGGCCGGTGGTCGAGCGCGACGGGCGCACGCTGCGCCTCGCGCTCGACGACGCGCGAGGGCCGTCCACGACCGACCTCCAGGTGCGGGCCGGGGGCCGCCGGTTGGACGCGATACCCGGACAGCGCGCCCCGCGCACCGCCCGGCCGCAGACCCCCGCGCCGCTGCCACCGGCCCTGCCGGCCAACCCGGTCGACCCCGGCAAGCCGGGTCCCTACCGCACCACCAGCGGCGAGTACGCCCTGCCCGACGTGCGGCTGCCCGACCTCCCCCAGCCGGTGGAGATGCGGGCCACGGTCGTCGGTCCGACCAACGCGCCCGGACGACGCCCCCTGGCCCTGTTCCTGCACGGCCGCCACTACACCTGCTTCGGCGGCCCGGAGGAGGAGAGCGGCGACTGGCCCTGCGCGGCCGGCAGCAAACCGGTGCCCAGCTACCGCGGTTACCTCCAGGCCCAGAAGCTGCTCGCCTCCCAGGGGTACGTGACGGTCTCCGTCTCCGCCAACGGGATCAACGGCCAGGACTTCGTCGCCGAGGACGGCGGCGCCCAGGCCCGCTCCTCGCTGGTCCGACTGCACCTGGCCCGCTGGGCCGACTGGGCCGGCAGGCCCAAGGGGACACCGGCCGCGGTGCGCGCGGTGGCGCCGGCCGACCTGTCCCGCGTCCTGCTCGTGGGCCACTCCCGGGGCGGCGAGGGCGTGAACCGCGCCGCGATGGACAGCCTGGTCAGGCCGCCGGCCGCGCGGGACGGCTACCGGGGCCCAGTGCGCTGGCGCATCCGGGGCAACGTCCTGATCGGCCCGACCCTCTTCGGGCACAACCCGGTGCCCGACGTTCCCTCGGCGACCCTCCTGCCGGGCTGCGACGGTGACGTCTCCGACCTCCAGGGACAGCTCTACGCCGACGCCACACGCGGCGTCAGCCGGGGTGAGGCCCTGCATAGCGCGCTGTACGTGGTGGGCGCCAACCACAACTTCTTCAACACCGAGTGGACGCCGGGGCAGGCCCAGGCGCCCGCCGAGGACGACTTCTACCAGGACGAGACCCCGGACCGGGTCTGCGCGCCGGGCACCAGGACCCGACTGAGCGCCAGGCAGCAGCAGGCCGCCGGCGCCACCTACATCGCCGGCGCGGCCCGCCTGTTCGTCGCGGGCGACGACCGGGTGCGCCCGCTGTTCGACGGCACCGGTCGCAGCGCTCCCTCGGCCGGCCCCGCGCGGGTCCTCAGCCACGCCCTGGGCGGGCGACGCGCGCCGCTGGTCGTACCGGAGCCCTCGCTGCGCCTCACCGGCGCGCGGCTGTGCGCGCAGGTGACCATGGACGACGCCGCCGCCTGCCTGCCGAGCGGGGGCCCGGGGGCGTCGCCGCACTTCGTGTCCTGGCAGGCGCCCGAGGAGCCGGGCCGGCAGGCCGTCGCGCTGCGCTGGTCCAAGCCCGGCACCCCGGCCCGGATGGCCCTGCCCCGGCCCCGGTCGGTGGCCGGCGCCCAGGCGTTGGCGCTGCGCGTGATCGTGCCGCCGAACAGCACCGGCACCGCGCTGGACGTCACCCTCACCGACGCGGCGGGCCACCGGGCCACGCTGGGCCGGGTGCGGGTGGACGGCCTGCCGGGCACCGAGCGGACCGCCGCCCACTGGGGGCGCGAGGTGCGGGTACCGCTGACGGCCGCCACCCGGGCCGGGCTCGACCTGACGCGGGTGGCGTCGCTGGAGCTGACGCCCCGTAACCGCTCCGGACGGGCCTGGCTCCTCGACGCGTGGGGCTGGCGCCCCGGCACGGCCGCGGTGCGCCCGGCCGACCTGACCCGCGTGGACGTCGGCCTGCTGGAGGTCAAGGAGGGCGACTCGGGGACGCGTACGCACCGGGTGCCCGTCCGGGTCTCGGGCCGCGGCAGCGGGCAGGTCGAACTCTTCGTCGCCGACGGGCACACGGGCGAGGTCACGCACCGCACGGTGACGGTGCGGCCGGGCGGCCCAAGCGTCGATGTCCCGATCGCGGTGACGGGCAACACCCGCTACGGCTACGACGAGCGGCACAGCGTCTACGTCAAGGCGATCCGTGGCACGGTGGTCGGCGCGGACTCCGGCGGACTGCTGGTCCACGACGACGACCCGCTTCCCAAGGTCACGGTGACCCCGATCCGGGACAAGGTCACCGAGGGCGAGGCGCTGAGCTGGCGGGTGACGCTGTCCGAGGTGGCCGACGCGCATGTGCGGTCCGTGTTCTCCCTGCGGCCTCCCACCAGCGGCGCCGAGTTGTCCAGCGTGGACGTCGACCGCACGTGGTTCGAGGAGGTCTTCTACGAGGAGCAGACCCCGGCCCGGCCCCTGTCCCAGGCGTCCGAGCCCCCGGTCATCCCGGCCGTCGTGGAGGCGGGCCAGCGCAGCGTGGTGGTGCGGGTGCCCACCGTGGCGGACGGGATCGCCGAGCCCGAGGAGACGCTGCGGGCCCAGTTCGTCACCTTCGACGACGACGACGGCGAGTACCCGGGGCCGGTGGTCACCGGGACCGTACGGGACGCCTCCTAGCGCCCCGGTCGGGCGCGGGCACCGCGTGACCTCCCGCGCCACCGGGGTCGCCGCGCGCGGTCCGGTCGCCGGGTGAGGGCGTAACGGCCTTACCCCTGAAGGGTGTTGGGCCACGGCCCCGGGAGCGCCGCGCTCCCGGGGCCGTGTCGCGCGCGGGCCACGCCCGGGGGCGAATTCGCTTGCCCGCGCGGGCGACGCCGCCCTACCGTGCCCCGTGTGGATCTCTTCTCGCACACCTGGGCGGCCTTGCGTACGGCGGTCGCCGAACTCGCCGACGAGGACTTCGCTCGCCCCTCGGGCTGCGCCGGCTGGCTCGTCCAAGACCTCGTGTGCCACCTGGTCATCGACGCGCAGGACGTGTTGATCACCCTGGCCACCCCCGCCAGCGCGGAGCCGACCGTCGACGCGGTGACCTACTGGAGCGTGACCGACCAGCCGCCGACCGGCGACGACCCGCTGGACGCGCTGATCGTGCGGCTGGCCGCCGCGTACGAGCAGCCGCACCTGCTCAAGTTCCACCTGGACGACGTCGGCTCGGCCGCCGGGCGCGCCGCCGAACTCGCCGACCCCCAGGCCCGGGTGAGCACCCAGGACATGGTCCTGACCACGCGCGACTTCCGTACGGCGTACGTCCTGGAGTGGACGATGCACCACCTCGACCTGATCGCCCACCTGCCGGACGCGGCGGACCCGCCCGCCGAGGGCCTGGCGCACGCGCGCGCGACGCTGGAGACGATCGCCGGCGCCCCCTTCCCCGCCTCCCTCACCGACAAGGACGCGCTGCTGGTGGGCACCGGTCGCCGCGCGCCGACCGACTCGGAGCGGTCCGCCCTGGGCGGGTTGGCCGCGCGCCTGCCGTTCGTCATCGGCTGACCCGCCCCATCGACTGACCCGCCCCGGCCACGCCCGCCCCCACCCGAGGCTCCGCCAGTCGGAGCGCGACGGTCCGGGGCGGGGCCTGTCGGCTCAGGGCCCCGGGGGCGACGACCGCCGGGGCCGGGCCGTTTCCGGGACCGGCCGAGCTCGCGCCCGCTCCCCTCGTAGCCCCGGGCCGGAAGTCCCGTCGCTCGCTCGGCCGTCGGGAGGTGGCACCCGACGCGGTAGCGCCGGCCGGCGCGAGGGCGACGCCTCTCATCTCCCGGGCCGCGCGCGAGCGCGACAGGCACCCGGCACACCGCCCGGCACCGCGCGGCAGCCCGCCCGCGCCTGTCCCGTCGGGGTCGCGTACACCGGCCTCGCGTGGAAGGCGCCGCCAGCGACGTCGCCGCCGCCGCGCCCCGCCCGCCTCCTCGACCAGCGAGCCGCCGCGCGAGCCAACGACGGTGCGGGCCAGTCGCGTTGGGCGGGCGTGACCACGGTCGGCGCGGGTCCGTGACGAGGATCTCGGGAGTCGGAGGCGGCCGAACGCCCCCACGGCGCGGCGTCGGCTTCGGGGCGGTTCGACAGGACCCGCTCGACGCCCGCGCATCCGCCCGGCCACCACCCGTTGGCGCGTGCGTCCCCGCGTCGGTCCGCCCCGCGCGTCCACGCCCCCGCCTCGCGCGCCCCCGCGCGCGAGCGCCCGCCCCGGGCACGTCGGTTCACGCGCGGGGCTCGCCCCGACCGTGGCGCGGGGCCGGCGGCGCGAGGTCGCTGAGGCGCAGGATCGGTTCGAGCAGACCCGGGAAGCGGTCGCCCAGCGCGTCGGCGCGGGGCCTGATGCGCCGGTGGCGGCCGTCGACGGTCATGCTGACCAGCCCGGCCTCGCGCAGGATGCGGTAGTGGTTCGAGAGGGTCGACGGCGGCACGTCCAGCCCGTCGGCGAGGGCGGCGCAGGTCGACTCGTGGGTGACCCAGGCGCGGCGTACCAACTCCAGGCGCACCGGGTCGCCGAGTGCGTGCAGGACTCCCGCGAGTGTCAGTGACTCGCGCGCTGGCTCGGGTAGCGGTCGCATGCCCCGACCCTACCCCACTATTCGACAGTTCGGGATTCTCGAACTATGGTGCGCGGGACATTCGCGTCGAGACAGGGGACGGCGTTGACCACACACCAGACCACCACCCACACCGGCCCGCCCACGGGCGCGGCCGAGGGCCCGAACCGGGCGGCACTGCTCGCGGTGACCTGCCTGGGCCAGTTCATGGTGCTGCTCGACAGCACGATCGTCGGCGCGGCACTGCCCGACATGCGACAGCGGCTGGACGCCGGGCTGAGCGACCTCCAGTGGATCGTCGACGCCTACGTGCTGCTGGTCGCCATGCTGCTGTTGGTCGGCGGCGTCTTCGCCGACCGCTTCGGCCGCAAACGACTGTTCCTGACCGGCGTCGTGGTGTTCACCCTCGCGTCGGTGCTGTGCGCGATCGCGCCCACGACCGGTTGGCTGATCGCCGGACGGGTCGTCCAGGGCGTCGGGGCCGCCGCGCTGAGCCCCGCCTCGATGGCCCTGCTCGCCAACGCCTACCCCGAACCACGGGAGCGGGTCCGGGCGATCGGGCTGTGGGCCGGCCTCAGCGGCATCGGCCTGGCGGCCGGCCCGCTGGCCGGCGGCGTACTGGCGGACGCCTTCGGCTGGCCCGCCATCTTCCTCGTCAACGTGCCCGTCGGCGCGCTCCTGTCGCTGGTCGGGGCGCGCGTCCTGGGTGAGTCCCGCAACCCGGACGCGCCGGCCATCGACGTCCCGGGAACGGTGCTGTCCGTCCTGGGTGTGGGCACGCTGGCCTACGGGCTGATCGAGGGCGGCTCCCGGGGCTGGGCCTCGGCGCCGATCCTGGGCAGCTTCGTGGCGGCGGCGGTCTTCCTCGCCGCCTTCGTCCACGTCGAGGCCCGCACCCCGACACCGCTGCTGCCGCTACGGCTGTTCCGGCAGCGGCTGTTCGCGGTGTCGAACGCCGCGATGGTCGTGGTGGGCTTCGCCCTCATGGGCTCGGCGTTCTTCTTCTCCCAGTTCTTCGTCTCCGTCCAGGGCAGTTCGGTGCTCCGCGCCGGCCTCCAGACCCTGCCCGCCACCCTGGCCATGGTGGTCGTCAGCCCGTTCGCGGGCCGGCTCGCCGCCCGGTACGGCTTCCGGGGCGTGGTCACCACCGGCCTGGCACTGGCCGGGCTGGGCCTGCTGACGCTCGCCACCGTCCACGCGCGGACCCCGTACGCGAACGTGTGGTGGCGGCTGGCCGTCGTCGGCGTCGGGTTCGCCCTGACCATGTCCCCGCTGACCGGCGCCGCCATCCAGGCGGTCAGCCCCCGGGAGGGCGGCCTGGCCTCCGGGATCAGCGGCGCCACCCGGCAGATCGGCGCGGTGCTCGGCGTGGCCGTGCTCGGGGCCGTCGTGCGCACCCGACAGTCCGCCGGCGCGTCCTTCGAGGCCGGTCTGAACAGCGCCTTCGCCGTGGCCGGCGCCGTCACGCTGGCCGGCGCGGCCCTGACCGGCCGGTGGCTGACCGGGCCCCGGCCCAGTTCCCCACCGCCCGGGCCCACGGAGGGCGCCGCGCCCACCGACCCGGGCGGGCGGGCCGCCGATCCGGGCGGGCGGGCCGCCGATCCGGCCCACGCCGCCACCCGGACCGCGCGACCCGAGAGGTAGGAGGCCCCGCGCGGCGGGCAGGGGCGCACGCTCGGGCCGTGGCGGAGCGAGCCTCCCGCCCGCGTACGCCGCGTCCGCTCCCGCCGCGCGCGGGTCAGCCGCACGGGTCAGCCGCGTCGGGCGGCGGGCTGCGGCAGGGCGGCCTCGATCAGGTCGGCGGCCTGTCGGGTGCCGCCCTCGGCGGCGGTGCGCTCCCGCATCCGGGCCACCGCCACCGCGACGTCGGGGTCGGCCACCAGGTCCAGCAGTGCCGCGCGCAGCGTGTCGCCGGTGGCCTCCTCCAACGGGACGTGCCGGGCCACGCCGAGCTCCACGAGCCGGGCCGCGTTGCCGAACTGGTCGGTGGCCAGCGGCACCGCCACCATCGGTACGCCGCTGGCCAACCCCTCCTGGCTGCCGCCCGCCCCGGCGTGGGTGACGAAGGCGTCGGCCTGGCGCAGGATGGACAGTTGCGGCACCCACGAGTGGACCTCGACGTTGCCCGGGATCGGCCCGAGTTCGGCGACGTCCACGAACGTGCCGATCTGGAGCACCACGTACCAGCCGGGCAGGTCGCCGAAGGCCGCCAGGCACTCCCGGTAGAAGTCGGGGTACTTCGTCCACGCGGAGCCCAGCGAGACGAGCAGCACCCTGGTGTCGGGGTCCAGGTGCGCGGGGCGCCGCCACTCCCCCTGGTCGGTGCGGTCGCCCTGACAGGCGCCGACGAAGGTGAAGACGGAGGTGTCGACCAGGTCGTGGTGCGGCTGGAGGGCGCTGGGGATGAGCACGAGGGCGCGCTCGGGCATGCCGACCAGGCGGGCGGGGTCGGTGTGGGTCATGTCGTGCGCGGTGAGCCAGTCCTGGAAGCGGTCGTAGTAGGCGGCGCCGCGCGGGGTGCGCCTCATCTCCTCGAAGCCCCGGCCCAGTTCGGACTCCTCGAAGCCGTCCCAGGCCACCAGGTTGGGCGTGAGCTGGATGGCCGGCACCCCCCAGCGGTGGGCCAGCAGCGGCGCCGGGTAGGCGGTGATGTCGTGCAGGACCAGGTCCGGTTCGTCACCGGCGTACGCGTCGGCGAGCTGGGGCAGCACCCGCGTGGCGTCGGCCAGGAAGATCTCCAGGTAGTCGACGAGTTCGCTGCCCCACGCCTCCGGCTCGTCCTCGGTCGGCAGCGTGGAGGTGTAGATCACGGGCTCCGCGCCGGTCGCGGCGACCTTCTCCGCGAACGAGGCGGGTATCGCGTAGGTGACCCGGTGGCCCCGGGCGACCAGCTCGCGGATCACCTCAAGGCTCGGGTTGACGTGCCCGTGGGCCGCGATGCTGAACATGGCGATATGGGCGCGCTCGGATGTCGTCATGATCGCGACCATACGCGAGACGATACGTCTCGTGCAACATCATGGGGCCGTGCGCGGACGACAGGACCCCAGGGGGCGCGGCGCCGCGCGGCGGGCCGGCCGGTTCAGCGTTGGTAGCGGGCCAGGACGAGATTGCCGTCGGAGACCAGGCGTTCGCGGAGTTCCCGATCGCCGATCGCCCCGCTGTAGTACTCCTGGAAGGCGGGCGTGGCGACCTTGTCCTTCCACTCCGGATAGCCGCGTACGGACTGGGCGGGGGCCGGGCGCAGGCTGGTGGCCAGCGCGCTGCCGGTCGCCCAGCCGTGCCGGGTGGTCCGCAGCGCCGGGTCGGCCAGGGCGGTGGTGCCGGTGGGCAGCAGCCAGTCCCCCAGCGCCAGGCGCACCATGGCCGGTGGGCGCAGCAGGAAGTCGACGAACGCCATCGCCCGCGCCTTGTGTCGGCAGTCCGCCGCGATCGACAGCGTCTGCGGGCTGACGCCCTGCCGTCGGTCGCCCCCGGGGCCTGCCGGCGCGGGCAGCGCCACCCAGTCGAAGTCCCGGGGCGCCTGCTGGACGATCTGCTGGCGGTAGGAGAAACCGAGGGGCACCATCGCGTACCGCCCGTCGAAGAACCCCGGCAGCGCGTCGGCGCCGCTCATGCCCAACGTGGTGCGCGAGGCGGACTCCGCGCGGACGACCTGGTCGCGGATGGCGCGCGGGACGTGGTGGTCGCGGGCGGTGTAGCGGATGGTGACCCGGCCGT
Source organism: Streptomyces sp. NPDC057702 (assembly GCF_042799315.1). Taxonomy (NCBI): domain Bacteria; kingdom Bacillati; phylum Actinomycetota; class Actinomycetes; order Kitasatosporales; family Streptomycetaceae; genus Streptomyces; species Streptomyces sp. NPDC057702. The sequence continues at coordinate 93,162 of NZ_JBHVJC010000020.1, forward strand.
CCGCGCCCCGGTGGAAGAGGCGCCCGCCGGTGGACAGCGCGAGGTTCAGGGTCGCGGAGACCGGCTCCTTCAGCGGCCAGGCCACGCCGTGCGTCCCGCCCCGGGTCAACCGCCGCGCGACCGTGCCGAACTCCTCCCACGACCAGGGCCGGCGCGCCGTGGGCAGGCGCACGCCGGCGGCGGCCAGCAGGCGCCGGTTGGCCATGATCATGCGGGGTTCCTGGAGGAAGGGCACCCCGTACACCCGCCCGTCGAACGTCGTGGTGCGCCAACTGTGCGACGGGATCTCGCGCCGCAGCCGGTCCGGGAGCAGGCCGCCCAGGTCGGCGAGGTAGCCGCCGTAGGCGAAGTCCGCGAGGTCGTCGGAGGCGTCGTGGATGACGTCCGGCGCCTCGCCGCCCTCGAAGGAGGTGAGCAGCTGGTCGTGCACGCTGGCCCAGCTGCCCTGGACATAGGTCACCCGGGCCCGCGGGTTGGCCCGGTTCCACTGCGCCACCAGCTCCTTGTTGGCCCGCACCGACTCCCGCTGCCAGGCCAGCGAGAGGAAGCGCAGCCCGCCGGGGCGAGCGCCCGCGCAGCCGGGCGCCAGCGCGCCGGCGCCGGCCGCTCCGGCCGCGGCCAGCAGGCGGCGCCGGGGCAGTGGCGTGGCGGGCCGGGGGCCGGGGGGCGTCACTTCACCGCCCCGGTCAGCAGCCCGCCGGTGATGCGGCGCTGGATGAGCGCGAAGAGCACCAGCGAGGGCGCGGTCGCCAGCAGCGCGGCGGCGGCCAGCGGGCCCAGGTCGGCGACGCCCTCGGCGCCGATGAAGTGGGTGAGGACGACCGGCATGGTCTGTTTCTGGGGGGACTTGAGCAGGACGAGCGCGAAGAAGAACTCGTTCCAGGCGGTGATGAACGTGAACAGGGCGGTGGCCGCGATGCCCGGCGCGAGCAGCGGGGCCGTCACCGAGACCAGGGTGCGCAGCCGGCCCGCGCCGTCCACGGCCGCCGCCTCCTCCACCTCGCGCGGCACCGCCCGTACGTACCCGGCCAGCATCCACAGCGCGAACGGCAGCGACCACACGACGTAGACCAGGATCAGGCCGGCGGGCTCGTCGATCAGCCGCGCCTCCTTGAGGACCAGGAACAGCGGGATGATCACCAACACGAAGGGGAACGCCTGGCTGACCACCACCCAGCCGGTGGCCGCGCGGGTCAGCGCGGAGCGGTGCCGGGCCATCACATAGGCCATGGGGGTGGCGACCAGCACCGAGATCGCGGCGGCGCAGCCGGCGGTGAGCAGGCTGTTGGCCGCGGCGCGCGGCAGCGGCTGCTCGTCGAACGCCTGCCGGAAGTTGTCCAGCGTGGGCCGCTCGGGCAGCCACGTCGGGTGCGCCGTGGCGAGTTCGACCGGCGGTTTGAACGCGGTGGAGAGCAGCCACAGCAGCGGGAAGGCCAGGAAGACCAGATAGCCCAGGAGCGCCAAGTACTGGCCGGCGCGCGCGGCCCGACGTCGCCGGCGCCGGGGCCCGGCGGCGCGCCAGGCGGCGGGCCCGGCGCGGGGCGGGTCGGGGCGCGCGCCGCGCCGCGCCGTGGGCTTCGCTCCCCGGCCGGCCACGGGCCGATCCGGGTGAGGCTCGGGCGGGGTCACTGGTCGTCCCCTCTCAGTCGGGCGACGAGATGGACGGCGAGCAGCACGGAGACGGCCGCGACCAGGACACAGCCCATCGCCGCCGCGTACCCGAACTGGCCGTAGCGGAACGCCTCCTCGTACGCGAAGAGCATCGGCAGCCGGGTGCGACCGCCGGGCCCGCCGCTGGTGAGCACGTACACCAGGGCGAAGGCGTTGAGGTTCCAGATGAAGTTGAGCGCGCTGACGGCCAGGGCGATCGGTCGGATGGCGGGCCAGGTGACGGCGCGGAAACGGCGCCAGGCGCCGGCGCCGTCCACGGCCGCCGCCTCCCGCAGTTCGCGTGGCACGTTCTGCAACCCGGCCAGCAGGGCGACCGTGGTCTGTGGCAGGCCGGCCCAGACGCCCACCACGATCACCGCCGGCAGCGCGCTGGACAGGCCCGCGAGCCAGTGGGAGCCCTCCCCCAGGCGCAGGTCGCGCAGCGTCTCGTTGAGGATGCCGGCGTCGGGGTGGTAGACGAGCCGCCACATGATGCCGACGACGACCTCCGGCATCGCCCACGGCACGATCGCCAGCGTCCGCGCCAGCCAGCGCATCCGCAGGTCCTGACTGAGCAGCAGCGCGAGCCCGAGCCCCAGCAGGAACTGCGGCACCGTGACTCCCACCGCCCACACCAGGCCGATCCGGAAGGACTCCCAGAAGAGGCTGTCGTGACGGAGGTCGCGGAAGTTGAGCAGGCCGATCCACCGGGTGGGCTCGGTGCGACCCGACTGGGCGTCGGTGAACGCCAGGCCGATCCCGTACAGCAGCGGGCCCACGCTCAACAGCAGGATCGGGACGAGTGCGGGCAGCACGAGGAACCAGGGGCCGAGCCCGGCCCGTCGCTCGCCCGGGCCCCGGCCGCCCCGCCCCCGGGCGCGGCGTGGGGCTCCGCCGGCGCGCGGCGCCCGGGGGCGGTCCGGGTCGTCGGCCGGCCGTGCCACCTCGGTCGTCGGTCTCACGGCAAGCGGCTCCTTCACGACGCGGGCGCGGGAGCGGTGGCCCGGACGCGGTCCCCTGGGCGCGCCCCGGCCATGGCTGGGGTAGAGCAGCCGCGCCGGGGCGGGCGGGCCCGCCACCGGTCACGGTCGGCGGGTGCCCGTCGGCAGGCCCACGTCATCGTGCTGACGGCGCGTATCACAGTCAAGCGGTACGCGCGCCCGGTCGTGTCGAGCACGGTGCGAGACTTGCCGGCGACGGCCCCGGGTGGCGGGCCGACCGAGACGAACGGCGCCGGTCGCGGCGTGGGGAGTACGAGATGAGCCAGGCGTTCACCGAGGAGCGGGCCCGACGCGTGCTGGCGGAGGCGGGGTTCGCGCCGGCCGACGCCGAACTGCTCGCGCTGGGCGAGAACGCGGTGTTCGCGCTGGGCCCCACCGTGGTCAAGGTGGGGCGCGAGCGCGGGCTGTGGGAGCGGGCCGACCGCGAGCCACGGGTGGCGACCTGGCTCGCGGAACACGGTGTTCCCGCCGTGCGCCCGGCCGAGCCGACGGCCCGCCTGGTCGACGGACACCCGGTCACCGTCTGGCACCGGCTGCCCCCGGCCGTCCGCCCGGCCACCCCGGCCGACCTGGCCGGTCTGCTGCGCCGGGTGCACGCCCTGCCCCCGCCGCCCTTCGCGCTGCCGCGCCGCGAGCTGCTGGACGGCGTCGAGCGCTGGCTGCGGCTGGCCGGGGACGCGATCGCGCCGGCCGACGCGGCGTATCTACGCGCCCGTCGGGACGACTTCGCGCCGGCCGCCGCCGCGCTGCGGCCCGAGCTGCCGCCGGGCCCGCTGCACGGCGACGCGCTGCCGCGCAACGTGCACGTCAGCGCGGCGGGCCCGGCCCTGGTGGACCTGGAGACCTTCGCCAGCGACCTGCGCGAACACGATCTGGTGGTGATGGCCCTGGCCCGCGACCGGTACGGGCTGGGCGAGGCGGCCTACGCGGAGTTCGTCTCGGCCTACGGCTGGGACGTGCGCGACTGGGAGGGCTGCGCGGTGTTGCGCGGGGCCCGGGAGACGGCGAGCTGCGCGTGGGTGGCCCAGCACGCGCCGGGCGATCCGGCCGCCCGCGCCGAGTTCGCACGCCGCGTGGCGTCCCTGCGCGCGGGGGACACCGGTGTCCGCTGGTCGGCGCTGTAGCCCCACGCCCCGCCCGTGGGCCTCGCCCCCCGCTCGCGGCCCGGCGTGGGGCGGGTCCGAGGTCGGGTGAGCGCGGCGGCGCGGGGGCCCGGGCCGGGTGCGGTGTGTCCGGAGCGCCCGACCGGTGGCCGTGGCCCGACCGGCGTCCGCCGCCCGGCGGTGGTTCCCGGCCGGCCCGCGCCGGTCAGCCCGCTACCGCCTGGGCCCCGCGCACTGGCCAGGTGCCGTCCACGACCGCGTCCCGGGTGCCCTTGCGACGCAGCCACGCCTGGAAGTCGGCCGCCCGCTCCGCGTACCACCCGACCTGCTTGTGGTGCAGCTCCCACAGGTCGAGCCCGGCCACCTCGGTGTGCCGCTCGGCGACCGCGCGGGCCACCAGCGCGGCGGCCAGCGCGTCCGAACGGGCCTCGTGCGCCTGGTCGAGCACGACGCCGTAGTGCCCGCAGACCGCCTCCAGCGTGCGCTTGCCCTTGCGGTAGCGGTCGACGGAACGGTCGATCGTGTACGGGTCGATGACGGGCCCGACGGCGGCCCCGCCCAGCCGCTCGTCCAACGAGGGCAGTTCGTACCGCCGCAACTCGGCCGCCAGCATGCTGAGATCGAACGCCGCGTTGTACGCGACGACCGGGGTGCCCTCCCGCCAGTACGCCACCAGCACGTCCGCTATCTCGGCCACCACCTCGCGGGCGGGCCGCCCCTCGGACCTCGCGCGGGCGTTGGTGATGCCGTGCACGGCGACCGCGTCCTGCGGTATCACGACGCCCGGGTCGGCCAGCCACTGCCGCCCACCCACCGCCTGCCCGCCCCGGACCTCGACGACCGCGGCCGTCACGATCCGCGCCTCGTGCGGGTCGGTGCCCGTCGTCTCCAGGTCGAAGCCGATCAGCAACTCCCGGTGCCAACCCATGGTGGCCCTCCTTCGTGGTGCGTCCCCCTGGTGTTCCTCACCCTCCCACGCGGCACTGACAACCCGTCCGGCGTTCGACGTAGCCGGTCCCCCCGAAAGCCGTGGACACCCACGGGCCGGCGCGCGTCGACAGCGGACCGGGAGGGGAGCCGGCGGGGGCGCGGGGGCTAGGCCAGCAGGTCGTCCCGCATGCCGTCCACCCGGGCCGCGAAGCCGTCCAGGTCGAGGGAGTGCGGGTCCTTGCCGGCGGCGGCGCGGGTGTTCTCCACCACGGCCACCAGCGTCCTCGTGTCGGCCCAGGCGCACATCGGCAGGACCAGCCGCTGGGAGCCCTGGCGCTTGACGACGACCTCACAGGTCAGGGTCGTGTCCGAGCCGGGCGGGGTGATGTCGCGGCGCTCGACGACCACCTCGGCGTTGTCGTTGCTCTCCAGCCCCTGGAAAAAGCTGTTCTTGGCGTACTCGGGGCTGCCGAAGGTCCCGCTGAGCCCGGTGACCACCAGCTCCGCGTCGCGCGGCGCGGTGAGGTAGCGCCCGGTCGTGGGCTTGACGCCGCGCGCGTTGCGGCCGTCGTCCGGCACCTGCGCGTCGGTCGCGTCGCTGAGGTCCTTCTCCAGCGTGTACCTGCCGTTCTCCAACGTCCGGGGCAGGACCACCGTGTGCCGCGAGGCCGCTTCGTCGGGGCGGGCCGAGGGGGTTGGCGTGGTCCGGTCGGGGCCCGGCCGCCGGTCGGCGTCGGCGCTGGCGTCGGCGCCCGCCCCGGGCGCGCCACTGGCCTGGGACTCGTCGCGCTTGCCGCCGTCGTCGCCCCCGCTGACCGCGAGGACCACGCCGCCGACGACCAGCGCGGCGGCCAGCACCGCCCCCACCACGACGGCCACGGTCCGCCCCGCGCCACCGCGCGGCGGCCCGCCGCCCGGCCCGGGCGCGCCGCCGTAGGGCGCGCCGTACCCGGGCGGCTGGCCGCCGTACCCGGGCTGACCGTGGGGAGGCGGCTGGCCGTACGCGGGTCGCTGGCCCTGTTCGCCGTAGGGCGCCGCCTGCTGGGGGTAGCCGTACGGCACCGGCCCGGGGTGCCCGCCGGTCCCCGGCTGGCCGGGCGGCCAGGAGCCGTCCGGGTGTCCGGGCCCAGGCTGCTGCGGGGGCGTACTCACGTCGCTGTTCTCTCTCCCAGTTGACCGGTTCGCGCAGCGTACCGCGCGGCACCGGGCCCGGCGGCGGACGCTCGGCCCGCCCCGTCGACGGTGGCCCCGGGTGGCGGTGGGGCGCCGGCCACCGGGCCGGGCGGCGGTCTCAGGAGACGGAGCGGGAGTCCGCCCAGGTGCCCTCGAACTCCTCGCGGTAGACCTCGAAGAGGCTGTTGTCGTCCCCCGCGTCGACCCCGCCCGCGCGCACCACCTCGCGGTCCCGGCCACCGGCGCGCAGCACCAGGACCGGGGCCTCCATGCCACGGGCCCGGCGCAGGTACGACTGGACGACGCCGACCCCGTCGGACGAGTCGCCGTTGATGAGGTAGGCGGTCACGCGCGGGGTCTCGTCGAAGACGTGGATCTCGAACGCGCCGGGGTCTCGCAGCCGGGCCCGCACCCGGCGCATGTGCAGGATGTTCATCTCCACCGAGCGGCTGAGCTCGCCCTTCTTCATGCCGAGCTCGCGCTCGCGACGCCGGACCGCGCTGCTGGCCGGGTTGAGGAAGAGCAGGCGTATGCGGCAGCCGGTCTCCGCGAGCCGCACCAGCCGGCGCCCCGAGTAGTTCTGCACGAGCAGGTTGAGGCCTATGCCCAGGGCGTCGAGCCGACGGGCGCGGCCGAACAGGTCCTCGGCGGGCAGCTGGCGCTGGAGGCGCACCCGGTCGGAGTGGACGCTGACCACGTCCGCGTACCGGTCACCCACCAGGTCCTCGACCGCGTCGATGGGCAGCCGGTCGGTCGCGGGCCCGCCGGTGCCGCCGCCGAGGATGTCCAGCAGCCGGGCCGAGGCGCGTTCGGCCTGGTCCAGCACGTTCTGGGACAGGGCGCGGTTGCGCGAGACGACGTTGCGGGTGACCTCCAGCTCGTCGAGCGCGAGCTCCAGTTCACGCCGGTCGTCCAGGTAGGGCACGAAGCACGGCCAGTGCTGCACCAGGAGTTCGCGCAGCTGCGGCAGCGTCAGGAAGCTGACCACATTGTCGTCGGCCGGGTCGAGGAGGTAGCCCTTGCGACGGCTGACCTCGCGTACGGCCACCGCGCGCTGCACCCACTCCTGACCGGCCGGGCCGGCGGCGGCCACCACCCAGTCGTCGCCGTGCACCGGCTCGTAGATCGGCTGGAGCACCGAGGCGACCACCGCGCGCAGTCGCTGCTCGACCAGGTTGAGCCAGATGTAGGCGCGTCCGGCCCGTCGCGCGCGTGTGTGCACCTCGGCCCACGCGTCGGTGCCCCAGTCCAGTTCCGCTCCGATCTCCACCGGCCTGACCAGGGAGACCGCGCCGGGAGGTGCGTCGGTGGCGCCGCCCCCCGGGGTGCTCTCCTCCCCAGATGGCAGCTCCAGCCCGCCCGAGCTCACCTGTGCACCGCCTTCCGCCCCCGTCCAACGATCAAGGCAGACTACTGCGATGCGGGGAGCCGGTGCAGCCTGGGCAGGTCAGCTGTGCGTCAACGCGCCGCCCCCGGCCGCGCGTTGCGCTCGGCCCGCTCCGGCGGAGTGAGGCGATTCATAGTCATACGTCGCGTCGGGCCGCCGGAACACGCCGGCGGCCTCGGCGCCGCCACCGGGCACGCGCCAGGGCACCGGGCCCGGCGGTGGCGCGGAACGCATGTGCGTGCGCGGCGGGGCCGCGCCCACCGCCTCTCGGGCGGCCGACTGCACTAGGGTGCGCATATCTCCGCACAGCACCCATATCGCCCCGTACAGATACGTGCCGCGTGTGCGCCGGTCCGTCGCGCGGGCGGGCCCGGACGCGGTACCGCCCACGCGGGCGGCGCCGGCCCGGCCCGGAAGTGGAAGAGTCGATTCATGCAGGTCTGGCCAGGACGGCCGTACCCCCTCGGGGCCACCTACGACGGCGCCGGCACCAACTTCGCGGTGTTCTCCGAGGTCGCCCACCGGATCGAGCTGTGCCTGCTGCACGAGGACGGCTCGTGGAGCACCGTCGAACTCCGCGAGAGCGACGCCTTCGTACGGCACGCCTACCTGCCGGGCGTGATGCCCGGTCAGCGGTACGGCTTCCGCGTCCACGGGCCGTACGCCCCCGAGTGGGGACACCGCTGCAACCCCGCCAAACTCCTGCTCGACCCGTACGCCAAGGCGGTCAGCGGACGGATCGACTGGGGCCCGGCCGTCTACGGCTACGACGTCGACCGGCCGGAGCGGCGTGGCGACCTCGACTCGGCCGGGCACACCATGTCCTCGGTGGTGGTCAACCCGTACTTCGACTGGGGAGACGACCGGCCGCCGCGCACCGACTACCACCGCACCGTCCTGTACGAGGCGCACGTCAGGGGCCTGACGATGCGCCACCCGGGGTTGCCCGACGAGCTGCGCGGGACCTACGCCGCCCTCGCCCACCCGGCCGTCATCGCGCACCTGAGCGAACTCGGCGTGACCACTCTGGAACTGATGCCGGTGCACCAGTTCGTCCAGGACCACCGGCTCGTCCGGGAGGGACTGACCAACTACTGGGGCTACAACACGATCGGGTTCTTCGCCCCGCACAACGCGTACGCCTCCTGGGGCGACCGGGGCCAGCAGGTCCTGGAGTTCAAGTCGGCGGTGCGGGCGCTGCACCAGGCGGGCATCGAGGTCATCCTGGACGTGGTCTACAACCACACGGCCGAGGGTGACCACCTGGGGCCGACGCTCTCCTTCCGTGGCCTGGACAACGCCTCGTACTACCGGCTCGGCGCGGACGCGCGCACCTACACGGACACCACCGGCACCGGCAACTCGCTGCTGATGCGCCACCCGCACGTGCTCCAGCTCGTCATGGACTCGCTGCGGTACTGGGTCAGCGAGATGCGCGTGGACGGGTTCCGCTTCGACCTGGCGGCGACGCTGGCCCGCCAGTTCCACGAGGTGGACCGGCTCTCCTCGTTCTTCGACCTGGTGCAGCAGGACCCGGTGGTCAGTCGGGTCAAGCTGATCGCCGAGCCCTGGGACGTGGGCGAGGGCGGCTACCAGGTGGGCAACTTCCCGCCGCTGTGGACCGAGTGGAACGGCAAGTACCGGGACACGGTGCGCGACCTGTGGCGGGGCCGGCCGCGCACGCTGGCCGAGTTCGGCTCGCGCCTGACCGGCTCCTCCGACCTCTACCAGGGCGACGGCCGCCGCCCGCTGGCCTCCGTCAACTTCGTCACCTGCCACGACGGGTTCACCCTGCGCGACCTGGTCTCCTACGACCACAAGCACAACGAGGCCAACAACGAGGACAACCGGGACGGCGAGAACGACAACCGGTCCTGGAACTGCGGTGTCGAGGGCGAGAGCGCGGACCCGGCGATCCGGGAGCTGCGCGCCCGGCAGATGCGCAACCTGATCGCCACGCTGCTGCTCTCGCAGGGCGTGCCGATGCTCAGCCACGGCGACGAGTTCGCCCGCACCCAGCGCGGCAACAACAACGCCTACTGCCAGGACAACGAGCTCACCTGGGTGCGCTGGCCAAGGCCGGAGGAGCCCGCGGACCGGGAGGCCCTGCGCATGCGCGACTTCACCCGCGCGCTGGTGTGGCTGCGCCGCGACCACCCGGTCTTCCGACGGCGCCGCTTCCTGCGCGGCCGGCCGGTACCGGGCTCCCGTGACGCGCTGTCGGACATCGCCTGGTTCACCGCCGAGGGCGAGCCGATGCGCCAACGCGACTGGCAGGCCGCGCACGCCTGCTCGCTGACGGTCTTCCTCAACGGCGACGCGATCTCCGAGCCGGGCCCGCGCGGGGAGCGGGTGCGCGACGACTCGTTCCTGCTGCTGTTCAACGCGGACAGCACGCCGCTGACCTTCACCGTGCCGGCGCGCCACGGGCCCAGCTGGCGGGTGGTGGTGGACACCGCCCGCCCGGACGGCGTCCCCCCGGGCGACGGCCCCACCGTCTTCGCGGGCGAGCGGCTCACCCTGGTCGACCGCAGCCTGCTGGTCCTCCAGCGCCCCTCGTGAGCGGCGCGGATCAGGCGGCGGGCGGCAGTGGGGCCGGGGCGACGGGCGACGGGTCGGCCGGGGGCGGCTCGACCGAGGGCGGGTCGGCCGGGGACAGCGTCCGGCGTAGCTCGGCGACGAACGCCCGGCCCGCGCCCGCCAGCTCGGCCCGGGAGAAGACGACCAGTTCGCGGCGGATCGGCGGATCGACGCGTACCCCCACGCACCCCCGGATGCCGTCGACGACGTGCGCCGGGGCGGCCACCACGCCCGCGCCCGAGCGGGCCATGCGCACCGCCGTGGACGTGTGCTCGGTGTAGACGGCGTCGCGGGGCGTGAAGCCCGCCCGCTCGCAGATCACGTCCATCGCCGGGCGGCCGGCGACCAGCGGCTCCAGGGCGCAGCGCACCCATGTGCGGTCCGCCAGCTCGACCAGCCGCACGGACCCGCGCTGGGCCAGCGGGTCGTCGACGGGAAGGGCGATGACGATCTCCTCGGCGCCCACCGGCTCCACCGGGCCCTGCCAGCGGGTGGGCCGGTGTCCGACGGCCAGGTCGGCCACGCCCCGGTCCATGTGGTCGGCCAGCTCGTCGGCCGACGCGTACTCGTGGAGCGTCAGGCGCATCCCGGGGTGCGCGCGCTGCCAGCGGGTGAACGTCCGGGGCAGGACGCCCATGGCGACCCCGTGCGCGCTGGCGATGTGCAGTTCACCCCCGGTGGCCCCGGCCACGGCCCGCGCCGCGCGGCGGGCCTGGTCCGCGCTGCGCACCGCCAGCTCCGCGTGCGGCAGGAACGCCCGGCCCATCGGGGTCAGGCTCACCCCGCGCGACAGGCGCTCCAGCAGGGGGCCGCCCACCTCCCGTTCCAGAGCCTTGATCTGGTGGGAGAGCGCCGACTGGGTGACGTTCAGGGTCTCGGCGGCACGCGTGAACGAGCCCTCCTCCACCACCGCCACCAGGTACTCCATCTGTCGCAGACTCACCCGCTGCCCCCGTCCTTCCCGCTCCTCGCCCTTCGGACGGCGGTCCCGTCCGCCCCACCGCCTCCCGCGCATCTGGGCGCCACGGCGCGCGGGCCCGCCCCGCGCCGTGGCGTGCGCCACACCCGTCGTGGGTGACGGCCCCGGCCCGCGCGAAGAGCGCAGGTGACGGCGGCTCATGCACGGGTTTCATCGGTCCCATCAAAACATTGCCTTGGACCGACCGGCCGACCCGGACGGAGTCTTGGGCCATGTCGGATCGAGAACGTGAGACGGGCGTCGCGGACGTCATCGTCATCGGCGGCGGCACCGGTGGGTACAGCACCGCGCTGCGCGCCGCCGCGCTGGGCCTGGACGTGGTGCTGGCCGAGCGCGACCTGGTCGGCGGGACCTGCCTGCACCGGGGCTGCGTGCCCAGCAAGGCGATGCTGCACGCCGCCGAGTTGGTGGACGGCGTGAGCGAGGCGCGCGAGCGGTGGGGCGTCAACGCCCGGGTGGAGAGCGTGGACTGGGCCGCGCTGACGGCCACCCGCGACGACATCGTGGCGCGCAACCACCGTGGCGTCGAGGGCCACCTTGAGCGCGCGGGGGTGCGCGTACTGCGCGGCACGGCCACCCTGACCGGGCCCCGCGCGGTGCGCGTGGAGTCGCACGGCCCGTGGCGGGCGCGGCGCGGCATCGTGCTGGCGACCGGTTCCAGGCCGCGCCGGCTGCCGGGCCTGGAGCCGGACGGGCGGCGGGTGGTGACCAGCGACGACGCGCTGTTCGCGCCGGGGCTGCCCGGCTCCGTGCTGGTCATCGGCGGCGGCGCGATCGGCGTGGAGTACGCCTCGCTGCACCGCTCCATGGGCGCCGAGGTGACCCTGGTGGAGAGCGCGGACCACCTGCTGCCGCTGGAGGACGCGGACGTGGGCCGGCACCTCACCCGTGGCCTGAAGAAGCGGGGTGTCGCGGTGTGGACCGGCGCCCGGTGCGAGTCGGCGCGGCCCCACGCCCAGGGGGTGCGGGTCACGGTCGGCGCCGCGCGCGGCGCGGCGCGCCACCTGGACGTGGAACGGGTGCTGGTGGCCGTGGGGCGGGAGCCGGTGACCGAGGGGCTCGGGCTCGCGGCGGCCGGCCTGGCGGTCGACGCGCGGGGACACGTGGCGCCGGCCGACTGGACGCGGCTGGAGACGGCCGTCCCGGGCGTGCACGTGGTCGGCGACCTGCTGCCGCCGCCGTCACCGGGGCTCGCGCACGCCTCGTTCGCCGAGGGGTTGTTGGTGGCCGAGACGCTGGCCGGCCACGCGCCGCGCCCCATCGACTACGCGGCCGTCCCGCGCGTGACGTACTCCTCCCCGCAGACCGCCTCCGTCGGGCTCACCGAGCGGGACGCGCGGGAGCGCGGCCACCAGGTGGTCACCAACACGCTGCCGCTGACCGCCACGGCCAAGGGGATGGTGCACGGGCAGGGCGGCCTGGTGAAGATCGTCGCCGAGCGCGGGCCGGAACCGACCGCCGGCCCCCGCCCCACCGGCGACGGCCAGCACCCCGGGAACGGGGCCGCCGGGGTCGGGACGGTGCTCGGGGTGCACCTGGTCGGGCCGCACGTCTCGGAAATGATCGCCGAAGGCCAACTCATCGTCGGCTGGGAGGCCGACCCGTTCGACGTGGCACAGCACATCCACCCGCACCCGACGCTCTCCGAGGCCGTGGGCGAGGCGTTCCTCACCCTGGCAGGCCGGGGTCTGCACCAGCACTGACCGCGCCGCCCCCGGCTCCGGCGGCGGGCGGCGCCCCGGCACCGGCCACGGAGTCGGGGCGCGCGCTGGTCCGGGCCGGGGTGCGGGAGCTGACCTCGGGGAACAGGTCGCCGGCGCACAGCGCGCCGAAGCCCAGGAGGCCCACCACGCCGCTGGCGTACAGCTCGTACCCGTCCAGGAACGGCAGGTGGTCCAGCAGGGCCCACTTGGCGAACCAGTCGGTGAAGTGGTGGACGACACTGGACGCGGCGATCGCCAACAGCCCCAGGCCCAACAGCTCAAGCAGTTTCCTCATGCCCCCGACGCTAGGCGGGCGCCGCCGGCCCACCCGTCGGCCGAAGGTCTACGGGCCGCCGACTTTGGTAGCCGGCGCGACGCCGGGCGGACCGCCCGGACGCGGCCGTCGCTACATTCACCAGCATGAACGGCACGGACACGCCCTCGCCCGTCGTGGTGGACGGCACGACACTGGCCCCCGAAGCGCGCCCCGCGCGACGGCGTAGCGCACGCGACTGGGCGGTGGACATCAGCGCCTGCGTACTGGCCGCGCTGTTCTCCTTCATGACCGCGGAAACGGTGGTCGAGGACCCGGACATCCCCGAACTGGTGATCTTCGTCGATCTGCTCCTCGGGGTGCTGGGATGCCTGGGCCTGTGGCTGCGGCGCCGCTGGCCGACGCACCTGGCGGTGGCCCTGATGCTGGTGTCCCCGGTCTCGCACTTCGTGGTCGGGCCCAGCCTGGTGGCGGTGTTCTCCGTCGCGGTCTACCGCCCGCTGCGCCCCGTCGCGGCCGTCGCCGCGCTCGGCCTCGCGGACTGCCTGCTGGGCGGCCTGGTGCACACCGATCCCGATCTGGGGTACGTGGGCTCGGTGCTGACCGGCGCCGTCCTGTACAGCACGGCGTTGGGCTGGGGCATGTTCGTACGCTCCCGACGCCAGCTCGTGCTCTCGCTCCAGGAGCGGGCGCACCGGGCGGAGACGGAGGCGGCGCTGCGCGCCGAGCGCGCCCAGCGGCTCACCCGGGAACGCATCGCGCGCGAGATGCACGACGTGCTCGCGCACCGGCTGTCGCTGCTCAGCGTGCACGCGGGCGCGCTGGAGTACCGGCCCGACGCGCCCTCCCAGGACGTGGCGCAGGCCGCCGGCGTCATCCGGGCCAGCGCCCACCAGGCGTTGGAGGACCTGCGCGAGGTGATCGGCGTACTGCGCGCGCCCATCGGCCAGCCCGCGCCCGACCAGCCGGCGCCCGCCACGGCGGAGCCACCGGCCGTGGCACGGCCCGCCACCACCGCACCCGCCACGACCGAGCGGCCCGCCACGACCGAGCCGCCGGCCAGCGCCGTGCCGAGTCGGCCGCAGCCGACGCTGGCCGACCTGCCCCGCCTGGTCGAGGAGTCGCGGCAGGCGGCCATGCGCGTGGCCCTGCACGACGAGCGGGACGAGAGCGGCCAGGTGCCGGCGGCGACGGGGCGCACGGCGTACCGCGTCGTGCAGGAGGGGCTGACCAACGCCCGCAAGCACGCGCCGGGCGCCGCGGTGAGCGTGCGGGTGTCCGGCGCGCCCGCGCACGGCCTGACCGTCGAGGTCCGGGACCGGCCCCGGGAGCGCGGCGCCGGCCAGCGGGGGGCGGCCTCGATCCCCGGCTCCGGCCAGGGGCTGGTCGGCCTGACCGAGCGCGCCTCGCTGGCCGGTGGCCGCCTGGAGAGCGGGGTCGCCGAAGACGGCGGCTTCCTGCTGCGGGCCTGGCTACCGTGGCCCTCATGAACGATTCGGATCACCAGCGCGTACGCGTCCTGCTCGTCGACGACGACCCGCTGGTACGGGCCGGGCTGCGGCTGATGTTGGGCGGCTCGGCGGAGATGGAGATCGTCGGCGAGGCCGCGGACGGCACCGAGGTCGGCCCGCTGGTGGAGCGGCACGCCCCGGACGTGGTGCTGATGGACATCCGCATGCCCACCCTGGACGGGCTCGCGGCGACCGAGGAGTTGCGGCGCGGGCCTAGGCCGCCTGAGGTCATCGTGCTGACGACGTTCAACGCCGACGAGCACGTGTTGCGCGCGCTGCGGGCCGGGGCCGCCGGGTTCCTCCTCAAGGACACGCCCCCGGCCGAGATCGTGGCCGCCGTGCGTCGGGTGGCCGCCGGCGATCCGGTGCTCTCCCCCGCCGTCACCCAGCAGCTCATCCAGCACGTCGCCGGGACGGGCCAGGACCTGCGCCGGACCCGGGCGCGCGGGCGCCTTGGCCGGCTCAACGACCGGGAGCGCGAGGTGGCACTGGCCGTGGGCGAGGGCAAGTCGAACGCGGAGATCAGCGGCACGCTGTACCTGAGCGTCGCCACGGTCAAGACCCACGTCTCCCGCATCCTGACCAAGCTCGACCTCAACAACCGGGTGCAGATCGCGCTGTTGACCCACGACGCCGGCCTGCTGGACGACCTGGACGGCTCCAGCGCCTGAGCCCCCGCCCCGCGACCCCGACCGGCGGGGGCACGCGCCACCACACCCCGTGTCACCTCGTGACGTTCCACGACCCCGGTGGCAGCCCCCGCCTTCGCCTTCACCTTCGCCTTCGCACAAAGGTGTGGACACCCCGCGCTTCGTCGGCCTAGAGTGCGGGCACGCCCTTGATCACGGAAGGAGGCCCGAGCCATGTACGTCACACCGTTCACGCGCTCCCGCCCCGTCCGCAGGGCTGTCTCCGTCTGACACCGTCCGACCGGGAGCGCACCGTTTCCTGGAAGGACCCCCTGTGACCGATCTGGTCATCCGTCAGCTCACCGAGAGCGACGCCCACCTCTTTCACACCCTGCCCGACTCCGGGCTCGTCGGACACGCCGCGTTCGAGCGGCGGTACGCCACCGTCGCCGAGGGTGGCGAGTACCGGCCCGACTGGACCTGGGTCGCCCTGCGCGAGGACACCGTGGTGGCCCGCGCCGCCTGGTGGGCCGGCCCCGACGACGCCCAGCCGATCGCGCTGGACTGGTTCGACTTCACCGACCGCGACGCCGCCGTCGCCCTGCTGCGCACGGCGCCGTTCCGCTCCGACTACGTCCTGCTGCTGCCGCCCGACTGGCAGCGCGACCCGGCGGTGCGGGAGGCGGCGCAGGCCCGTATCGACGCCGCGACCGACGCCGGCATGGACCGTCTCGTCGACCGCTACCGCTACACGTGGACACCCGAGTGCGGGGTGCCCGCGCAACCGGGGCGACTGACGTTCCGGCCCGAGCCCGACGACGCGGAGATCCTCGCCGTACTCCGTCGCATCCAGCACGGCACGTTGGACGCGCACGCCCGGCGCGTCATCGCCGCCGAGGGACACGAGGCCGCCGCCCAGGAGGAGCTCGACTTCTTCCGCTGGTGCCCCTCGCCCCGCGAGTGGTGGCGTACGGCGTGGACCGCCGAGGGCGAACTGGTGGGCCTGCACGTGCCGGCGCGCAACCAGACCTCGCCGGTCGTCGGGTTCATCGGCGTCGTGCCCGAACAGCGCGGCCACGGCTACGCGTACGACCTGCTCGCCGACTGCACCCGGCTGCTCGCGGACGAGGGCGTGGCGCAGATCATCGGCGAGACGGACCACGGCAACCGGCCGATGGCCGCGAACTTCGCCAAGGCCGGCCACCCGATCACCCAGGAGCGCTGCTACTTCCAGTGGCCGGGCACCCGGGAGTGAGTCACGGCTGACGCCCGGCGCCACGGGCGTCAGCCGCGCCGGTCCGCCCCCGCGCCCGACGGGTGTGGGGGCGGACCCGGCGGGGCTCAGTCCTCGACGGGCGTCAGCCGCAGCGAGAGGGAGTTGATGCAGTACCGCTGGTCGGTCGGGGTCGCGTACCCCTCGCCCTCGAAGACGTGCCCGAGGTGGGAGCCGCAGCGGGCGCAGCGCACCTCGGTGCGCACCATCCCGTGCGAGCGGTCCTCGATCAGCTCGACCGCGGTGGAGTCCTTGGGGTCGAAGAAGCTCGGCCACCCGCAGTGGCTCTCGAACTTCTCCGTGGACCGGAACAACTCCGCCGCGCAGGCACGACAGGAGTAGACCCCGGCGGTCTCGGTATCGGTGTACTCGCCGCGAAAGGCGGGCTCGGTGCCGGACCGCCGGAGCACCTGGTACTCCGCGGGCGACAGCTCAGCGCGCCACTGCTCGTCGGACTTCTCGACCTCGTACGCCATCTCGCGCCTTTCGGGGATGCGTCTTACGCGTCGCCGCCGGGCCGCGACCCCCGGGGGGGGGGGGGCGGCCCGCGGGGAGCCGTGCCGGTGGGGCACGCTACGCGGGGCGACGGGGGTGCAGGGGGCCGCGC